>JBASRM010000355.1:0-4625 GCA_049273835.1 Blastocatellia bacterium
TCCATGAGCTAGCCGAGGCGTACGCGAAACTCGAGCAGGGCTTTGACTATCTCGATCAGGGTTCCCACCCGGGAGCACATGCGCTCGCGCTCGAGCGTGAACGCCGTCTGCAATCCCAGCGTCCCGAGGCTGACATCGTGATGACGGTTGGATCAAATCGGGTGCTGAGGACCGAGGCAGAGATTCGTCTGTTCTACGCGGAGGCGCCTACTCAACGCTAGATTGACTAAAAAACTCGCTAGCCGCCCGCCGTCCGAGCACTTTACACCCATGCTCGGCGTATGATAACTTTCTCCAGTTCAAAGAGAACAAAGAGTTTTCACCGATAGAGGAGAACAAGTTACTGTGGCTTTGGCTAAGGAAGCTAAGACCGAAACGATCGGTCAATACAAGACGCACCCGACTGACACCGGCTCGCCTGAAGTTCAGGTTGCCCTGCTTACGCAACGCATCAACGGTCTCACCGAGCATTTCAAATCTCACGTCAAGGACAATCATTCTAGACGAGGACTGTTGAAGCTGGTCAGCCAGAGGCGGCGCTTGCTGGATTACTTAAGGCGTAAGGACGCGGACCGTTACCGAGAAGTCATCAACCGTCTGGGTATAAGAAAATAGAGATCACCTCAGCGAAAGGCCGGAACCGGGGGCAGCCGCTTCGAGCGGTCCGGTCAGTTGTCGGTTCTCTGGCGCGCAACCAAGAGATAAGTCGATCGAATTTAGAGTCCTGGAGGCTCGTAGCCCAGGACCGCTGGATAGACCGGGCGCGTCACGTACAGTTCAGACAAATTGAGTTCAACGATGGCCACGGGAGCGAGCCGGCAGGCTTTGCCGCTCACCGTGGCCATTCTTGTTTTGGTACTTTGACAATCACAACGAATCGCTACAGAACGTTGACTGCGGCGGTCGATTTTAGTTACTGCAAAAGCGCGCTACAAAACGAGCCTCGCGTCAGGCACGCGGGGTGGCTACGAAAACAAAGCGGCGGCGCGCAGCGGAGAGAAGGAGACAGATATGGAGTTGAAGCAATCAGTTCAATTAGGAGGAGTAGAATTCTCGATAGAGACCGGCAAAGTGGCCAAGCAGGCCGACGGAGCTGTGATAGTTCGTTATGGAGACACAATGGTTTTGGTCGCGGCGGTCGGGACCAAGCCGCGCGAGGGGATAAATTTCTTCCCACTCACAGTTGAATACCGCGAGTACGGCTACGCCGCCGGGCGCATTCCCGGCAATTACTTTCGGCGCGAAGGTCGCCCATCCGAAAAGGAAACGCTCACCTCAAGGCTAATTGACCGGCCCATCCGGCCGTTATTTACCAAGGGATACAACAGTGAAACACAGGGGATAGCCTTCGTTCTGTCGGCCGACGAGAGCTATGACTCAGACGTCCTGGCAATAACAGGCGCGTCGGCAGCGCTCTACCTTTCAGACATCCCGCTCGAAACACCGATTGCCGGAGTACGCGTTGGGCTTATCGATGATCGTTTCATAGTAAATCCTACCTATGATCAGACACGAGCATCGCAGTTGAATCTGATCGTCGCCGGGTCCGAAGAGGCCATCGTGATGGTGGAAGCGGGGGCGAACGAGGTCGCGGAAGACGTAATGGTCGAAGCGCTTATGTTCGGCCACAATGAAATCAAGAAGTTGTGTCGGCTTCAAAGAGAGATGTATCAGAAGCTCGAAATCGTCAAACGCGAAGTGCAAAAACCTGAACTCGAGCAAACAATGCTCTCGGAGATCGAACCGCGAATCACGGACACTCTGCGTGATGCGCTCGATACAACCAAGCACGGCAAGCTTGAAAGCTATCAACTCGTTGACAAGCTGAAGGAAGAAACCGTCGTAGCTTATCCCGAAGAGGATCTGGAGAAACGAAAGATGGCCGGCAAGATCTTCGATCATCTAAAAGAGAAGATCTTCCGCGAAGATATTTTGAATCGCCGACATCGCCCCGATGGACGCCGGTTTAGCGAGATCCGCCCGATCTCTATCGATATTGGATGGCTCCCGCGCGCGCATGGCTCCGCGTTGTTCACCAGAGGTGAGACTCAGGCGATCGTATCGGCGACTCTGGGAACAAGCGAAGACATCCAGTACATGGACGATCTGGAAAAGGGTGAGATCAAACGCCGTTTCCTGCTCGCGTACAACTTCCCCCCGTTTTCGGTCGGCGAAACCGGTCGCACCGGGTCCGCCGGGCGGCGCGAAATTGGGCACGGAGCTCTCGCTCGCAGGGCCCTCGAGCCTTTGCTTCCCGCGGAAGCCGATTGGCCCTACGTAATGCGAGTCGTGTCTGATATTACCGAATCGAACGGGTCCAGCTCGATGGCGTCGGTTTGCGGGGGCTCGCTGGCGTTGATGGACGCAGGCGTGCCGCTTAAAGCTCCAGTCGCCGGCGTTGCTATGGGGTTGGTGATGGAAGGCAACAAGTACGCGATCTTGACCGACATCGCCGGCGCTGAGGACCACTATGGTGATATGGACTTCAAGGTCACCGGGACGCGCAACGGCATCACCGCCCTGCAAATGGACATCAAGGTCACCGGAATCAACGCCCAGATTCTAGCCGACGCCTTGCAACAGGCGAAGGATGGGCGCCTTTACATTCTGGACAAGATGGAATCAGCCATATCGGCCCCGCGCGAAGAGATAAACAAGTACGCACCGCGAATCCTTACTATTCAGATACCGGTCGACAAGATCCGAGACGTGATCGGACCGGGCGGCAAGGTAATTCGCGGGTTGGTCGAGAAGACCGGCTGCAAGATCGACGTGGAGGATACGGGTCGCATCAACATTGCCTCGTCGAATCTCGAGAAAGCCGAGGCTTGCAAACGCGCGATCGAAGAAATCACCGCCGTTCCGGAAGTAGGAAAGACCTATCTGGGAACCGTCCAGCGTATCGCCGATTTCGGTGCGTTCATCGAGATACTCCCGGGCACCGACGGCTTACTGCACGTTTCCGAGATTGCCGATTACCGGGTGCGCGATGTTCGCGACGAACTTACTGAAGGCCAGCAGTTGCTGGTGAAGGTGATAAACGTCGATCCATCGGGCAAGATACGATTGTCACGCAAGGCAGTTCTCAAAGACGAACGCGGCGAAACCGGCGGGGAAGAAGAGGAGCGTCAGCCCGACTTTGACCGCGAGGCACGAGATGATCATCCGCCCCGGGACGACCGTCCTCGCGATGACCGTCCACGTGATGATCGTCCGCGTGATGATCGCAGTCCGCGCCCGCCGCGACCCGGATTCGACCGCGACCGCCGTCCGCCTCGCGGACCAAGACGGTAACATCTCTATTAGCACCGATATTGTGATGAATATGAAAGGGTGCCTCGACAGGCATCCTTTTTTCATGATTGCTGTGGCGCGCCCTTCATAGTTACTGCGCCTCCGGAGGCTTCCGCTTATCCGTTGACCCAGTAAGTGGCTGATATACCGTTGCCGCAACTTAAGATCTTGCGCGAACTCGAGTCATTTTACGTTGCCGTTAATTTAGCTGACGACGAGGAGGGTTGACTATGAGAATCGTTGCGACAGTGATCATGGCTCTGGCAATTGCTGGTGCTGGAGCCGCACGCACAAGTTTCATTAATCCAGAGTCAAGTCCGTAGCCGGATGTGACGACCCCAACCAGATGTATCTGGATGGCTGTTGTACCAACTACTCTCATGTTTACCAATGGGAAGCTTTGTGGTCAGGAGGAATTTGTTCGCCAGACAATTATAACAATGGATGCGCACACTCTGTTGCGATGGTGACTACTGGATCGTCGAAGACCCCTGCGCGCCATGCGTAAGGGTCCCGATGGGTTGCGATATTTGGACACCCGCCCATCCCACATCAGGCGGTCATTTTTGTGTTGTTTTTTTGGCGGCACCAAAGATTTCGATAGGTGTGCAATCGTCTAAGCTCAGAGTTGTTCCGTCGAGATCGAGACCTTTACTTCACTCGCGTCAACTAGGTCAAAAGACGTACAGGAGGTTTCCAATGGCAAGGAGAGGACAAATATTCAATGTGCTGCCGATTCTATTGATTGCAGGAGCGGTGGGAGGAACACCCCAGCAGCAGCAGCAGGTACGGCCAAACGTCGATCTGGGGCTCATGGGGCAGTTTGTTTTCCGTGTATCTCGCGTCGAGCCCGGCTCGCCGGCAGAAGCCGCGGGGATAACGCCCGGCGACATCGTAAGACGAATCGGGCGGAGGCTCATTCACTCGACAGAAGACTTGAAGCAGGTTGGAATTTCCCATGTTCCCGGCGAGACGGTTGAGATTGGCTATGAGCGTTTTGAGGCGGAGATACCATCGAAACAGCCGGCCTTCCGACGAGCTACAATTCAGCTTCGCGCCCTCACCCGCTGATCCAATGGCCCGCGCGGAAATTGATCAGATGGTTTGCCGGCATCTGGTAGAGTCAGCCAGAACTGAATGTCTCTACGTCAAAAATTCTCGCGGTTCGGTGAGGAATTCCTTCTCTGTTCGTAGTCAACCTACACTTTAAAACGCTATTTCGAGAACATACGATCGTCCACAAATCATGCTCAAACCAGAGAATGGTCTCTTCATGTTCTGAGAAACTTCGCAGCGCAGCATCCTGTTCAACCAGCCTCTTCTGGCATTCC
>JBASRM010000080.1:0-16940 GCA_049273835.1 Blastocatellia bacterium
GCGGCAACCCTTACAATTGCTATTGCCGGAAGTGCAGTGGTGGCCGCCTACGGAATTGCCCATATCCCGAAAGCCCTCGAGAACTATCGACTTCGACAAATCGCGGCTACCCATGCGTCGATGTATCAGGTGGCGACCCTCCTCGAAGAATACAAACGCGTTACCAGGTCATATCCTCGCACTCCCCAGGAGTTCAAAAAGGCGGTCGGCAATTCATTGCCAACGGATTATTGGGACGGCACCATTAAGTACCAGAGCACCTTCGAGCCCAGAGCAGACCGAATAAAACTCATCGGACCACCTGACAATTTTGAGTTGCGATCTGCCGGACCGGACGGCCTTTCAGATACCGACGACGACATAATAATGCGCGACGGGATACTCTTGACCTACTCTGACTTGAAGAAACAGCCGGTAGCTCAACAGCTCCACTAGACCGTTGAAGAATTAAGCGGAAACTTGAAGGGCAAAGGTGGCAGATCCCACTTTTGCCCTTTTAGTTAAAGACTGTTCGTCGCGTCGATGTTCAAGAAAATCCTTATTGCCAATCGCGGTGAAATAGCAGTGCGTGTGGCACGCGCGTGTCGCGAGATGAGTATCTCGCCGATTGCAGTTTACTCCGACGCCGATCGCGCGTCTTTGCATGTTCGAGTTGCCGATCAAGCCTTCCACATCGGCCCTTCACCCTCCAGCGAAAGTTACCTGGTCATCGAAAAAATCATTGAGGCTGCGAGGAAGTCCGGGGCGGAAGCGATTCATCCCGGCTATGGCTTCTTATCGGAAAACGCTGGGTTCGCGGAGGCGGTGGAACAGGCCGGGTTGGTGCTTATCGGCCCCTCGGCTTCGGCGATGAAGCTGATGGGCTCGAAGACGAGCGCGCGACGGACGGCCCAGGCGGCAGGGGCCCCGGTCGTGCCGGGCACGGTCTCGTCGCTTTCCTCGGTCGAAGAAGCCGCGAGGGTCGCCGGTGAGATCGGATACCCCATTATGCTAAAAGCCGCTTCGGGCGGCGGTGGCAAGGGCTTGCGGTTAGTTCGTTCAAACGATGAGATCGCGAGCGCGTTTTCCCTCGCGTCGTCGGAGGCCGCATCGAGCTTCAACGATGCTTCAGTCTACATCGAGAAACTCATCGAGACTCCTCGCCACATTGAGATTCAATTGATCGGGGACCGTTACGGCAACATTGTTTACCTCGGCGAGCGGGAGTGCTCGCTTCAACGCCGCCATCAAAAAGTACTCGAGGAATGTCCATCGCCTGTCGTAGATGCCGATCTGCGACGACGCATGGGTGAGGCGGCGGTCAGCATAGCCCGAGCCGCGCGTTATGAGAATGCCGGCACAATTGAATTCCTCGTGGACCGCGAACGCAACTTCCACTTTCTGGAGATGAACACGCGGCTTCAGGTCGAGCATCCAGTAACCGAACTTGTGACCGGCCGCGATCTGGTTCACGAACAGATACGAGTGGCAGCGGGAGAGAAGTTATCTTTCTCGCAGGACGATATCATGATGCGGGGGGCCGCGATTGAATGCCGCATCTACGCGGAAGATTCAGAGAACAATTTCTTGCCGAGCCCGGGGCGGATCACCAAGCTGGTGTTCCCCTCGGGACCCGGTGTGCGTTACGACAGTGGGAGCTATCAGGGTTGGGAAGTCCCGATCTACTATGACCCGCTGGTCGCGAAACTCTGTGTTTGGGCCGAAACTAGAGAAGCGGCGATCAACCGGCTTGCGCGAGTCCTGAACGAATACTCGATTGAAGGTATCAATACCACCGTGCCGTTTTTTCGCGCGGTCGTTCAAAGCAAGGAATTTCGTCGAGGCGATTTCGATACCGGGTTTATAGATCGATTCCTGAATTCGAGATCAACGACGACTTCATCCGTTGCGAGCGAGGAAGAATCGAGGTTGGCTGACATCGCTGTGATAGCGTCGATCCTGCACTCGAAGACTAACCAGAACAGACAAGAGGTCACCGCCCATTCCGAGACAGAAAGTCGCTGGAAGCTGTACGGGCGCCTCGCTCAAAGGAAGTCGCACAGACTCTAGTACCTTGTCAGGTACCCAGTGATTGGCCTGTACGGGCGTGCCTCATCGGCAGTCGAAGTTATTTTGCAAAGAGGGCCGCCCACCGAGGGACGCCCTACATTTGCGCACCGAGTCCATCCAGCCGCCGACGATATGAGATACGAAGTAGAAATTGAGAACCGCAACCTTACCGTCGAACTCGAACAGATCGATGGGCGCATTCAGGCGCGCGTAGGCGCCCGCAGCTACGATCTGCAACTAGTCCGCCCGGAACCCGGGGTATATGAACTCCTGGACGGAGACAAAGTCTACGAAGCAAGGGTATGGTCGCTCGATCAAAACTTCTCGCGTGTCGACATCGCCGGCCATTTGTTTACAACAAGAACAATCGATCGCAAACACCGTCGATTAGCCACGGAGCACGGAGCCGAAGGCCGGCAGAACCTGCTTGCGCCGATGCCCGGCAAAGTTGTTCGAGTGCTGGTTGCGGCCGGCGATAAGATAAGCAAGGGCCAAGGCGTGGTGGTAGTCGAAGCGATGAAAATGCAAAACGAAATCAAGTCACCGAAGTCCGGCCGGGTAGTCGAAATCCGGGTGACCGGGGGAGCGATCGTTAATGCCAATCAGATCCTCGCAGTGGTCGAGTAATGCGCCGAACTACCGAATACTGGACCGTAGGCGAGAACGCTGCTCTCGCCTACGGTCCTTCGTGCGATAGCCTTTGCGCTGGCATCAACTATCTGACGAATGCGGAAGGCACAGGTACATCGCCATTAGTGCCCCAGGTTTCTGTTCTAATCTGGCCATCAGAACTCTTGATGATGAACCAGACTCCGTTCGACGGTCTCCACACCGCAATATCAACCTTTGCATCTACATCGTAGTTTGCTGGGACAGCGACATCGGTGCTGAAGCCCCATCCTACCGTTAGAACTGCGCCGGTCGAGCTCTTAATTATGTGCCAGGTCCCGCTCGATGGTCTCCAGACGGCAATGTCAGCCTTTGAATCCCCATCATAGTCGGCAGGTACTATTTTGTCTCCGCTCGTACCCCATCCGGTGGTTCGGACGGAACCGGTTGAACTCTCAATTATGTGCCAGACTCCACTGGACGGTCTCCACACGGCTAGATCAGCCTTCGAATCTCCATCGTAGTCTGCAGGCACCGGCTGGTCGCCGCCTGTACCCCAGGTCATCGTAGTGATCGAGCTGTTTGAGCTGTTTATGATGTACCACACGCCTGTAGACGGTCTCCACACCGCAATATCATCTTTTCCATCGCCGTCATAATCGGCGGGCACCGCGACGTCGCCGCCCATGCCCCAGCCGGTAACGGTGACTGAGCCGTTAGAACTATTGACGAGGTACCAGGTTCCGGTAGATGGACGCCACACGCCTATATCCGTCTTTAGGTCTCCATCGTAATCGGCCGGCGCGATGACATCCGAGCTTACCCCCCAGCTCATGAAGCTTGGAGCGCCATTGGAGCTGTCGACTATGTGCCACGCGCCGTTCGACGTTCGCCAGGCAGCTAGGTCGGCTCTCCTATCACCGTCAAAATCGAACTGCGTCTTAACCGATCCCGCAAGGACATTCTGATTTTGCTCTGCAAATAAAGCCCAGGTAGTAGCTGCCAAACCTACGCGTTCGGCAATGCACTGGAAAGGGGTGCTCAGGCATTGCTCGATCGGCGGCAGCAGATCGCCGTTTTGCAGCGTGCTCGCTACCAGTCCGCGGGCATCGGTGAACGGAGCAGACAGTCGAGCCTGTCGAATCTGATTCAGGTAGAAAAGAGCGCTCGTTTCAAAGCTCAATTCCTTGTAGAGTCGCGCCACAAATCGCAGAAGGACTACTGCCTGTCCCGTGAACTCCCACGCTATACCGTTTGGCCCGGCGGTCGGGTTCTCGACTATGTTGAACCCATGAAATGTTTGAGGGCCTACCGTAATGGTCTGAGCGAAGTGGCCCAAGACATATTGGACCGGGCGTCTCCAATCTATTTGGTTCCGGTAGCGAGGAGCGCCAGCAAGCGCTAATGTCGTGAAGCTGTTTGAATCCAGGAAATCGAACGTGTTTATGACATCGTTGCCCTGCGTCTTAGATGGATCCGGTGAGATCCCCGGTCCGGGCTGAGTGCCTACAGGTACGACGCCCGCATAAAAGCGGCCGGCGGTCGAATCAAACATCATCATTACGAAGTCGCCGGCGATATTGGCTCGGTTCTGCCATAAGCCCCCCTCGCTGGAATTGCCAAGAGCCCGCTCAATATCACCAAGAGCGCTGAATGCTGCAAAGATATCAGCGTTGTTCTCCACCGATTTGGACTTGATCAGTGTCTTCGGCACTATCCCTTCATCAGGGTAACCTAAATAATATCCGCCGTATCCGGTTCCGCTGACGTCGATGAGGTTTCCGTCTATCCAGCGAGCGATTGTTCGCGCTGCATCAAGATATCGGACTTCGTTGAAGGCCCTGAATGCCGAGATTAGGCTGAGGATCGCGAAGGCATTGTTACCTCCGGTGGCCCCGTCCAGAACCAGGCAGAATCCTGATGATCCGCATATACCGGTTCCCCCGGTGAACCCGGCGAGCCGGACGTCGCCTTGCTGCCCTGCTCCTGGTCCCTGATCGTTAAACAGAGCCAGATCGCCATTCTCATTCCCATTGTGAAGCCCCCGCGATCCATCCGGCGCCGGCGGAAGCGGATCGCCATTGTTATCGTGAGCCACGGCATAAGCGAGAGCTTCGGCAATTGATCGCGCGCCCTCGAGGTCCTCGCCGGTCCCGCGTTTGAGGAGCGCCTGAAGCGTCAGTGATGATTCATAAATGGTTGTAAGATTACCAAGCAGTTGATCGGGGGGAATCGGCACACGGCCGGCGGCGAGACTCGTTCTGGGCACAACACCAAAGGTCTCATTCGCGAGAGGAAAACTGACCCTGTTTTGTTGAGTGGCTGGTACCGCTTCGAACCGAACGTTGTCAAGCAATACCGTGCCACCGCTGGGCGCATTCACGTCGTTGGTGGCGACACTGAACAATAGATGGACATTGCTCAGATCCGGCGGAGATGGAATGAGTGTGCTCAACGGTATTGTCATTGTTGTGTATTGCGAGCTTTGCGGTATTTGGAAGAAACTAGTCACTCGACCGCCTACGCCGAATTGTACTTTGATTCCTCCCGGAGTCGGCGAGCGGATATCAAATACAACGCTTGACGCATCGCGAAGATCGTAGCCTGCGCCTCGCGGATTTGCCCCGTTGTTCTCAGGCTCCTCAAAATTGACTCCAGCAAAGTGTCCCGCCGGAAGCGGATCGAATGAAATGCTGAGTACATTACCGTGCGTCTGGTCTAGACGATTCATGTCCGTTGAGCATCCCCCGATCGATGGGTCGTCAAGGCACGCGGCGTTGAGGTGAATTCTGTTTATGTCGCCGAAGACACCCGAAGCAAACCCATGGTTAAAACCAGAGTCGGCGTTTCTGTAAACATAGAACGCTGTTCGATTGGCGAAGACGCGCGCGGACAGCAGCATGTACGCGGCATCGGCTAAAGGGCTTAGCTGATCGATCGAGACTGACGGTTGCTGCGGCGTCCGCGAATTGCCAGGTACCGCGGTTTTGCTGACCGGCGCCAGCACTAAGAGAATAATCAGGGGGCATAGTTGAGTGTATCGTCTTTTCATTTTATTCTCCTTCTCGGTTGCAGAGCTTCTGATGTAAAGCGGCTAAGGATTGCCATCAAAGCCAATCCATAACCTGTTCCAGCCTTCGTGTGCGATTGTAGGGGTTAGGAAGGGAATTCGGTTTTAGGAGTAAAAGGCATTTCAGATTGAAATGTCCCGGCGGAGTCGGATTCATCCAGGGGATGATTCAATAACAGGTCGACGTCCCACTGCTCGGCGAAGGCCAGAGTCGGCGGCATTTGCGGAAGCGGCTGCGTTGTGATTTCGGCCATGATGAATCTAGGTGATTTGAGGAGATGAGCAAAGCGAGTTCTCAGGAGATAGCACCAGATCAAGGTCCCGGGGCCATCCATACCAAACGCATTCAAGAGGCTTGGTCCACCCTTCCAGAGGTTAGTCAATAAGGCGAAGGCTGCTGTCTTAATTGATTCCTTCTGCTCTTGCCATTTATGTTGCTCACGGTTCTTAGTGCCAGGCATTCTGTAGCGTCGATAACTGGCTCCGCCGTACATGGTAAACTCAATCTCGCCTCGATCAGAGAATTTCAGCTTCTCCACCATTCTTTGCGAGAGTACTATGCGAGATCGCCTGCAAACGTTGAAGTAACATCCCACAGCCTTTAAGACAGATTTTTCCAACTCCGTATCGCTTCGTTTGATAAACCTCCGGTCGAAGTAGTCATCGTTAAGCGGCGGTCGGGTTGTTAATACCAATAAATCCGAGGGCCCAAGCGTTGGTATTTCTGTAGCATCTTCTTCAGCCACCGGAAAGTTGAGGATTAAGCCGTTGTAGACATAGCTCTGTTCGTTTAACACCGCCGCCAACTCGGCGAAGGCGTCGCTGTCTCGAAGAGCGTGCAGTCGCGGCTTTCCCTGACTCACTTGGCCCGGGTAACTAAGATGGAAGAAACGTCTCATACGACCGAAAGAAGAGTAGTTCTCTTACAAAAGAGATTGCTTCAGTCTAGAGTTGCCGGTGATGCGCGTCAAATCTTTGTTGTTAAGCGAAAGACCCTCCGAGGCCAACTACCAAATGATTATCCGCGAAGGCGAGCAGGATAGTGCTACTGCTTTCCTCAGCCAACGCGGCGGAGTATACATCACAAAAGGTAGGCGAGCAAACGGCAGCACGATACGCGAATGCCGTCTCGATTGGTGACTCCGCAAGCCGCTAGGCGTCTCATCTCCCGGAGCCCCTATCGGCCAAAGCGTTGATTGGTGTTCGCAACTTCGAGATGCTAAGCTGAAGCCTCAAAGCGAGGGCGGATGACAAACCAGACCACCCAAATTAACCTGCGGCTCCATTATACGATTCTATGCGAGGACGTGCGGGTTGAGATCAATCACAAACTCAGTTTAATGGGCATATTCTATGCGATACAGGTCCCTCAGGTGCCGGTTACGCTCCTGAAGTTGGTCATCCTCAATCATTGGTCCGGCGAAGGTCAATATCTCTCGGAGGTCCGCATTCTGACCCCTGACCGGGCCCAACCGGTCGCGGTCTCCGCCCCTTCTCCTTTTCAAGTTCCGCCGGACGGCTATGCCGATAACGTCACGATCTTTGCCAATGTCACGTTCCCAAGCTCCGGCAGTTACGTCGTGCAATCCCTTATTAACTCGAACGTCTTCGCTGAACAAGCGCTTCATGTGACCGACACACAACCAGCAGAGTCGGCGATGACCAGTGAGACCATCCAGTAGTCGGAAACGGTATTGACCCTCCAAGTAACCGCGATATAGGCTTTCATTTCGATTGATCGCTGTTGCTCGATCACATTCATAACCATAATCGATTCGGCGCCGCCTTAAATGCCCAAGGAAGAACTGCTCAAATTGCTGGATCAACGCGCGCGCGACGCCTTTGATAGGGCTAAGCGAATTGCGCTTGCCGGCGGTGGGATCCTCTCGCCATTACATCTCCTGGTAGCTGTGTTGCAGATATCCCAGGCGGCGCCTCTTTCAGACGAGCGATCTTCCCTGTTAAAGGCCGCGCGCGAGGCGATCACAGCCCGATACCCCAATGCTTCGGAGACGATCAAGATCCCGAAGGAGACCCAGACCATTATCTCCGAAGCGGGACGGCTCGCGGGGCTCGATGGGTGTGAGCTGGCGACGCCCGCGCATCTGCTCAGCGCTTCGCTCGATAGCCAGACAGTGAGGGAAGCTTTGGGTGAAGTTCCGCGGTCTGATCTCGCGTCTGAGAAGCCGTCCCACGATGGCGAGGTAATTGCCGGCGCACTCTGCGACAAAGGGATCGCTCAATCCAGACAGGACACGGCGGGAGCCGTACCGCCGCGCGCTCTGACCGGTGCGCTGCTGGACTACTGTGCGGATGTTGCCGAAGAGGCTCGGGCGTCTTCTTCGCATCCGTTCGTCGGGCGCGAGCGCGAGGTCACTGCAATCCTTGAAACGCTTTGTCGCAAACTGAAAAGCAATCCATTGCTGATTGGCAAGCCAGGCGTTGGAAAGACGGCCCTGGTTGTCGCCGCATCCGCGCGATTGTGCGAAGGGAGAGTGCCGCAGCGGCTTCGGGGCAAGCGCATTCTCGAGGTATCGCGCTTGAGATTGCTTGCCGATGCCAAGTTCGCCGGCGAAACAGAAGAACGGTTGAAGAAACTCCTCGAAGACGTTCGACGGGCGGGTGACGTGATCCTCTTCTTTGATGAGATTCATACGCTCCTGAGCGCGGGCGGCGCGGGCGGCACCGGTGACATTGCCAACCTGCTCAAATCGTCTCTCTCAAAGGGAGAGATTACATGCATAGGCGCGACGACTCTTGCCGAGTACTACAAGTACATTGCGCGTGACGAAGCGCTTGCTCGACGTTTCAGCACGATCACCATCGAAGAGCCGTCACCCGAAGAAGCGCGGCGAATATTGCTCGAGGCTCGCAGCGCGTTTGAGGCCTACCATAACGTCAAGATCGATGAAGATATCGTTACGCTGATTGTCGAGTTGGCTGACCGGTATCTGCAATCACGAAGCTTTCCCGACAAAGCGTTCGACCTGCTGGACAAGGCCGCCGCCAAGGCGGCGCTGTCGGGTCAGACTCACCTCGCGCGCGATTGTGTAACAGAGACGCTCTCCGAGACTACCGGCCTTCCCCTGGAAATGATGGACGAGGACCCTGGCGAGCGGCTGGAAAGATTGGAAGAGGTCCTGAACTCGGCGGTGCCGGGTCAGCAACGCGCTGCTCGCGACGTCGCGCGTGTCGTGCGCATCGCGAAGCTTGGCCTCGAAGTTCGGCCCGAACAGCCCGACGGCGTCTTTCTGTTCGTCGGCCCGGAAGGCGTCGGCAAGCATGAAATGGCAATGGCGCTTGCAAAGTTTCTGTATGGTTCATCGCAGAAGATGATTGAATTCGACATGAGCCAGTTCACCGAAGTGTGGTCGATCTCGCGGCTCATTGGTGCAGAGCCCGGTTATGTTGGTTACAGCGACAGAAGCGGGCTGTTGTCGAAAGCGGCCGAGGACAATCCACACTCGGTGCTCTACTTTCGCAACGTCGATCTTGGTCATCCGATCGTTCAACAGTTCCTTGGCGAAGCATTCGAGCAAGGGCGCTTCACCGATGCCACCGGCGCAAGGATCTCGCTTTCGAACACAACGGTTGTAATGTCCCTTTCGCAGCTCGCTGAGACGGGCAAGCATCTTCACATGGGATTTGTGCACAATGGAGAGAGCGATGAACGGCGGCTGACCGGGGACCTCCGGCGAACCGGAAGCCTTCAGATCAAGGAGCGCGGCTCGGGTTTTGGCATAAATGAATCGCTTGCCGCCACCATCGACGAGGTTATTGAGTTTCAGGTGCTCGATCGTCACGCAACCGAGCAGATAATCGCCGAGCGGCTGGAATCGCTAGGCGCGAGACTGAAGTCGTCTCAGTTCGTTAAAATTACAATGGACCCGCAGCTTGCGAGCTTCTTCGCCGAGCAACTGACCAGCCAGCGCAAGAGCCTCGCGCAACTCGAACGTCTGCTTCAGGAAACGATAATCCTGCCGTTCACACACTTGCATCTGGATCGACATCCGGCTGGCGCGAGACCCGAGGTCGTAATCAGCGTCGAGAATCAATCAGTGACAGTCAACGCCCTGGCCTCGCCGGCCTGAGCTCGCGGAAAAGACATGGACTTTAAGACCGAAGCGCACCGCGAAGTTTACGAAAAGACCCGCGAGTATCTGCAAACATTATTCGGCGAGGTCAACGTCAAGGTGATGGACGATACGTTCGTGTTGCAGGAAGGCTCGACCTTCGTCTACGTTCGCACTTTTCCCATTGGCGAAAAGAAGTCAGGCGTCGAGATTTTTGCGTATGTCGTCGTCGACGTGGAAGTGACCGAGCAGTTGATGCGCTATCTGCTCACCTACAACCTTCGGCTCATACTGGGTGGCTTTGGGCTCGCTCGCGGGGAAGACGACAAAGGCACCGTGTTGCTCACGCATACGATTCTGGGCGATTCGATGGACCGAGAAGAGCTCTACGGCAGCGTTTCGGCCATTGCGAGGGTTGCCGACGATCTGGACGATCAGATAGTCACGGCCTTCGGCGGGCAGACGGCGCTCAACAGGCTGATGTCTGGAAAGAAAGAGCCGGCCGAATATTGGGAATGACGTGGGCAAATTTTTTTTATGACATTGAACTCGAATTGCTTACGGCGCACTGATAACGTCAACGAAGTCAAATGTCAACGAAGTCAAGCCTGACCCCTTCATGCTCAAAGTTGGACTCACAGGAAGCATTGCCGTCGGTAAGAGCTACGTGTTAGGGGTGCTCGCCGAGCTTGGCTGCGTGACCTTTGACGCCGACAGAATTGCCCACTCCGTTATGGAGCCTGGCCGTCCGGCTTATCAAGACATCGTGCGCGAATTCGGAGAAGGTATTCTTGCTCCGGACGGCTCGATCGATCGCCAGAGCTTGGGAACATTAGTGTTTGCAGACAAGGCGCTACGCCTGCGCCTGAATGAGATCGTTCACCCGAGAGTGATTGAACAACAGAACAAACTGCTGCGGGAAGCCGAGGCGAAAACCACCGACGGTATCGCCGTCATCGATGCGGCGCTTATGATCGAGTCGGGTGGTCACAAACGTTTCGACAAACTGATTGTCGTGTACTGCGATCGCGAAACCCAGATCGGGCGGCTGATGAGGCGCAACCAGATCACGCGCGAAGACGCCGAGCGAAGGCTGGCGGCGCAGATGTCGTCGGAAGAGAAGCTGCGGTTTGCCGACTTCAAGATCGACACGTCGGGCACCTTCGATCACACGCGCGAACGCGTGATCGAAGTCTTTAACCAACTTTACAAACTAGCGAAGCCTTCTCTACACGACATTAGTTAGCTTGCTTGCCTTTCTAGAGCCACGCAGAAAGGGAATCTCAATGAACAAAGCCACCACTCGAACCGCTCTCGCTGTTGCCGCGATTTTCCTTCTCGCTCCGTCGCGGCTTGCTCTTCAACAACCGCCGCCTCCAACGGGGCTCGCCCGCCTCCAGGCGAACATCGAACGCATTACTCGCTCAGTCAATGCAAAATGGGGAATCTACATCAAGTGTGTTGAGACCGGCGAAGAGATTGCGATCAATTTCCTCATCATACTCTCGTTCAGATAGACTTTGTTTAGAGGCCTCCAGCGTCCGAACTCCTGAGGTTGGTAAGCGCGCATCAGTGCCGGCCAAGTTTGCAGCCAACAGGCTTGCGAGAAGTAGTTCCTGTTTCAACCAGCTGCTGAAACTTGCTCCGAGCCTTGTCGTGAAAGTCATCCCACTCGAGCATCCACCACCACGGTGTGCTGTCTTGACGAGCTATGAATCCTGAAACCTGGTCCCAGGTTTTGAACCCCAGTCTCTCAACGAAATATCGCGGAAGAAGCAGCGGTAAGAACCCAACCTGCATCCAGTCGAGAAGCCCATTGCTGTCCGGAGTCAGAAAATCGCCGGTGTTACCAAACACAATTCGATGGCATCTGTGCTCCTCAAGGAAACGCCGAACCGAGGGTAGCACCTCGCTGTAGAGCCAGTCTGCACTCTCGGTCTTACCCGGAGTCCAATATCCTCCAGCCGAAAGGACCGAATCCGCTGACACTGGCCTGCCTCGTTTGACGATGCCGGGTTCTTCAAGCCACCAGGAAGCCCACCGGTAGCCCGCGTCCACATATACCTTACAGTCCGAGCATGCGAAGTACAGGTTGACCATACCAGCCACCAGTCAGACTTTACCGATGAACGAGACCGCTTCCGCCTCGCGTTGTTGGATTCGGGAGCGATTTGCTGGCGGATACGCTTGCAGATAAACAGGTGGGCGCGAATTGAAGATCAGACCGAACTGGTAGAAGCGCAAATCGTTTTTGCCTGTCATATCGCCCTAAGTTAGAATAGGCGCGGCCGTGAGACCGTTCGAGGATATGATCCGCCACTTTCGAATCGAGCCGAACATACAGTCGAAGCGGTGGGTAAGTCCTCAAAACAGGCTCAAATTTTTCTCAAAGATGTTTCTCAAAGCTTAAGATGGGCGAGCAATCAAGACACTTTTATGAGTTTGGACGTTTCCGAATAAACACCGGCGACCGGCTGCTGCTTCGAGACCAGGAGATAGTCCCCCTAACACCGAAGGTCTTCGAGATACTGCTGATGCTTGTTGAAAGCAGCGGCCAGGTGGTTTCGAAGGACGGACTCATGAAGAGAGTGTGGCCTGATAGCTTTGTCGAAGACGGCAATCTAACCCAAAACATCTCATTGCTGCGGAAAGCGCTAGGTGAAGGGCCAAACGGACATCAGTACATTGAAACGGTTGCGCGGCGGGGATACAGGTTTGTAGCACCGGTCCGCGAAGCACCCGGCAACGGATCTGATGCTGGCCGCGAGGGAGCAACCGCAGTCACGGCGGTGGTTGAACGTGAAAAAGAGCCAACTTCTGAAACCGAAATGGATTCCGTGTCTGAGACTGGAGTCGTTCGGTACGTTTTGAGCGGGCTCAATCGTCACCGCCGAGCGGCATTCGCAACGTTGCTCGCTGTGGTTGTGACAGTGGCCGGAATCGGCTACTTCTCGCGCGGGGGCAAGGCAGTCAATGGGAGCAGCGGCATTATAGAATCCATTGCGGTTCTTCCGTTCATCAACGATGCTCATGATACCGATGCTGAGTACTTCAGCGACGAAATAACGGAAAGCCTGATCAACAATCTTTCGCAACTTCCAAAGCTTCGAGTGGTGCCGCGCAGCGTTGTGCTCAATTACAACGCAACTGATCCTCGCAAAATCGCTCAAGAACTCAATGTTCGAGCTGTTCTCACCGGAAGAGTACATCGCCGAGGAGACACATTCAGCATCCAGGTCGATCTGATCGACGTTGCGAACTTGTCGCAGATGTGGGGTCAACATTACGACCGCAGGGTTTCAGACATCCTTCTCGTGCAGGAAGACATTTCCCGGGACATTTTTGAAAATCTGCGGCTCAAGCTCAGCGTCGAAGAGCAAAAACAACTCGAGGCGTTCAGCCTTTATTTGAAGGGTCGCAATTACTGGAACAAGCGAACCGAGGATGGGTTGCTCCAGGGAATAGAATATTTCCGAAAGGCAATCGAGGTGGACCAGAACTACGCTCCGGCGTATGCAGGCCTGGCCGATTGCTACAATATGCTGGTGGTCTACGGCATCGACAAGCCCAGCGAAGCATTTCCCAAGGCAAAGGCGGCCGCGCTAAAAGCATTGAGCATTGACGCGACGCTTGCCGAGGCTCGCACTTCACTGGCATTCATAAAACACCGCTGGGATTGGGGGCGCGGGGAAGCGGAAGCCGAATTCCAGCTCGCGATCAAGACAAAACCGGCGTACGCGCCGGCCCATCAGTGGTACAGCTCTTATCTGGTCGCAATGGGGAGGTTTGACGAGGCGTTTGCCGAAGCTAAACGCGCCCAGGAACTTGAACCTCTATCGTTCATCAGCAATTCACATCTTGGTTGGATTCTATATCTCGCCGGACGCTACGACGACGCGATCGAGCACTGCAAGAGACTGCTCGAGGTTGATCCGAACTTTTTTCCTGCCCGGCGTTACCTGGGTCTGGCTTACGAGCAGAAGGGCATGTATCCGGAAGCAATCGCTCAGTTTCAACAGGGCGTAAAGCTGTCCTCGAGTCCGCTTATGATCTCACTTCTGGGCCACGCTTACGCGGTTTCGGGCCACCGAAGCGAAGCACACCGAATACTTTCCGAATTGGATCAGCAGAAAAAACGCTATGTTTCCCCGTATACCGTAGCGACGATTTACGCGGGTCTCCGGGACAGGGATCAAGCTTTCAAATGGCTGGAAAAGGCATTTGAGGAACGCGATATCTGGTTGATGAATATGAAGGTGGATCCTGTTTTCGAAAGCCTGCGATCAGACCAACGATTCACGAATCTCCTGCGACGGATCGGGTTGTTGCCTTAGCTCAAACAAGGCGATTGGTTGTTCGCGCAGGTGATCAGATTGTCTCAATCAAACGCGTAAGCAAGGTCGCCCTGCGCGGAATATCGCTGATGAGTATATGCTCGTGCTCGGCGTGGGCGCCCGCGCCATCGACACCCAATCCATCAAGCACGGGAACCCCCAGTGCCGCGATGAAGTTGCCATCTGACCCGCCGCCGACCGACCCTTCCTTAAGTTCGAAGCCTATCTCTGACGCCAACGACTTCGCGTGTTCGAACAACTCGCCGGTCTGGGCTGTGCGCACCAGCGGCGGACGATTTATTCCCCCTCGTGCCTCGATGCGCGCGCCCGCGATTACCGGCTGAAGATGCGCGATAGCGTCAGTAATGCGTGCGCCCTCATCGACGGTTTGAAAGCGCATATCGATGAACGCGTGCGCCTCGGCAGCGATCACGTTTGAGAGTACGCCGCCTCGGACCACGCCCACGTTGACGGTTGTTCCGCGCTCATAATCGTTTAGCTTGTTGATGGCGAGTATTTGATTGGCAAGCTCGGTGATTGCGCTGATCCCCGCGCGAGGGTCATTTCCCGCGTGCGCCGGACGACCGCGAATGATCAGCTCGAACTCGCCGACCCCTTTGCGTCCGGTCTTGATCGTGCCCCCCGGAATTGGAGGCTCGAGCACCAGCGCCGCATGCGAGCGGCTCGCCTCCTCTTCTATAAGGGAGCGTGAAAAATGACTACCGGTCTCTTCGTCGCAGGTCATCAAAAGGGTCACCGGCCGTCTGGTCGCTCGATCCAATTCTAGGGTTGCCCTCATTGCAAACGTGGCAAGCATCACCCCGGCTTTCATATCGAAAATGCCCGGTCCGAAAGCGCGGTCGTCTTCCACTCGAAACGGTCGGGCTGAAAGCGTGCCAATCGGCCACACCGTGTCAAGGTGTCCAACCACCAGAAGCTGTCTTTCTTTGCTGGACGATTGCGCATCTGTGGAGTTGAAACGAGCACGAACAGTGGATCCGTACGCGGGATCGTTGAGCAGGTCAACAGCTGCACCGGTGGACGCCAGGCTTTCACCGAGATTTTCCGCGATGCGCCGCGTTGCGTCGGCCTCGCGAGACATCGATTCCTGCTCGACAAGCCATCGGGTAAACGCGAGCATCTCCGCGCGGTGATCTTCGAAATGAGACAGCAACGCCGGGCAGTGATCGTCCGTTTTCATGACCCAAGTTTTAGCAGAGGGAAAAGCGGGGCGCCAGCGGTTAAACGAATTACGCCACCGAAGGATGCTCACCTGCGTCAGCCGGTGAGCATCCGTAATGTCGGTTCTTACTTAAGCTGTTTGTCGATTGTCACAGCGAGATCGTTGATAAAGTCGGAATTCGGATTGAAGCCGCCACGCGGCTGGCCAACCAAATTGCCTTGACGATCGAGGACCACAATCGTAGGAAGCTGACTGCGTTTGCCGCTGAAGCGTTTGAACGCGGTTTGATTGGTGTCGCGGAGCACGGGGACCGATGACGCAACGCCGCACGGGGTCCCGAGCTGTTCGTTTGAAGCCTCGGCGAGCGAGTTGACGCTCACCCAATACATCCTGACGTCTTTGCCCTGGAATCGATCGGCGAGCGCCTCGAGAGCTTTCAAGCCCTCCCGGCACTGCGGGTCCTGAACCCCGCTAAACAGGAGCACGACTACTCTCCCGCGCATACTGGCGATAGTAACCGTCTGGCCGGCGGGCGTCGCAAAACTGAAGTCCTGTTGCGCGCTCGCTCGATTTGCGGCAAGGCACGATACGATTACAACGGCCGCAGTGATTGTTTTTGCTCTGGTCAACATTCTTTCTGTTCCTTGGCAGCGCTTTAGCCTTTGCGGATATTGGATGCCGCTCAACGCTGCCGAGTTTTACGTCGTTTTCTTGCAGCTTCGGCACTCGTCTGGATGCCAAGTCTAGCAGTTGGACCGAAAGCGCCGCAAATTGGGGCGGTCGGTCGTCAATTGAGCGGAGGATTAAACCTCCGAGGTGGGCGCACCCTCGTGAAGCGAGGCGCTGGATCGTCTATTCGCCGCGAGCCTATAATCCGCCTGGTTGGTCTTTACAAAACCAACATGCACAACAAAGTCATTTTAGGAGCTCACATGATCTCAGCGATTCTACTGGCGGCCGGGGAGTCGCGGCGAATGGGAGAATTTAAGCAATTGCTTGGGTTTCACGATAAGACGTTCGTCGAACACTGCGTGGACAACCTGCTCGCCGCTCGGCTGGATGAAGTTGTAGTTGTGACGGGCCATCGAGAATCGGAAGTGCGGGCCGCGCTCGGCGACCGTCCCGTTCGGTTTGTTAAGAACCCTCAATATCGGTCAGGCATGTCTTCCTCGATCAAGAGTGGTTTCCTGGCACTCTCTGAAGGCACAAAGGCTTGCGTGCTTGCGCTGGTTGACCAACCTCACATCGGCACGGAAGTGATTGACTCTCTCATCGAGACCCACGAGACGTCGAATTCGCTGGTGACGATTCCGAGGTACGAAGGAAAGAACGGTCATCCGATAGTTCTCGATCTCAGCCTGAAAGAGGAGATACTGTCGATGGATCCAGCAAAAGGTTTGCGCCAGGTGGTTGCCGCGAACCGTGGTCGGATTGTGCACGTTGAGGTTTCTAACGGCGCTGTGTTGGAGGACTTTGACTTACCGGAAGATTACAAGAGGCTTGTGGGCCGATAACTGGCTGGTTACACACTACTCATTACTTACTATCCATCGGTTACATCGTGACCAAATAAAAACAGGCCCCCGGCTTGGGCCTCCTTGTTTGTTGTTGTTCCTGAAACC
>JBASRM010000376.1:0-4024 GCA_049273835.1 Blastocatellia bacterium
AAACGATAGTAGCGGCGGCACCCAGGGCCGACCGTCTTCTAAAAGTGCGTTCAAATTCCGTGTCAGAGCCCGTCGAGATTGACCTGAATCAACCTGGTCCCCCGCGCCGGGGTGAGTGGTTCGATTATGTAGAGGGCGTCACGCGGGCTCTCATTTCTCGGGGAAAAGCTCTGATCGGCGCTGACCTTTTGATTGAATCGAACGTGCCGTTGGGCGCGGGTCTCTCGTCATCCGCGGCGCTTGAAATTTCTGTGGGCATTGCTCTATTAGGCGTATCCGAGCAGGAGTTAGATCCCCTCACACTTGCCCTCGTTGGTCGTGACGCCGAACACACTTATGTCGGAACGATGTGCGGAATCATGGACCAATATGTCGCGACTTTTGGCAAAGCGAATAACGCCTTACTTTTAGATTGTCGAACGCTTGAGTCAACTGCGATTCCCGTTGGTCTTTCAAATATCGATATTGTCATTTGCGACACTCATGTAAAACACCAACTCGCGACTTCGGAGTACAACATCCGTCGCGCGCAATGTGAAGAGGGTGTTCGGCTGTTAAAACAAGTCATCCCGAACATCGAGGCTTTGCGAGATGTCAGCAAAAGCCAGCTCAATGACTATCAGGATCGACTACCGGAGGTAATAAAGCGGCGCTGCCGTCACGTCATCACTGAGAATGCGCGGACATTGAATGCCGCCGATGCGCTCGCGGTCGGTGATTTGACCGGCATGGGCACGCTCATGTCGGAATCGCACCGATCTCTCAGAGACGATTATAAAGTGAGCTGCCGCGAATTGGATTTAATGGTAGAACTCGCACAATCTGCGAGTGTAGTGGTCGGCGCCAGGATGACGGGTGGTGGTTTCGGAGGCTGCACCGTCAACCTGGTCTTGCGCGATGGGGTTGATGAGTTTTGTGAAACGGTCCTGGATGGTTATCAGAGCGAGACCGGATTGTCCCCGTCAGCGTATATCGTCACTCCGTCCGATGGCGCTAACGAAATTGAATAACCACCCACGCGGCGGGTTACCGAACCCTGATAAATTTCCAGACGACGACGCGAGAAAAATCTTTTCTTCTCGCGTTGTCGTGTTTTGCCACTAATTTAAGTTTGTCCAGTTACCATTGGTTGAGGGCTTCAAGACAACCTTGACGCATTGATCATCCTTTTCCTTAAACATCTTATAAGCTTCGGGTGCGTCACCAAGGCTCACTCGATGTGTAATTACAAAAGAAGGATCGATCTCGTTCTTTTGAATGCGCTCGAGTAGCGGCTTCAAGTATTTATGAACGTGCGTCTGCCCCATCTTGAAAGTGAGGCCTTTTGATTTTCAGTTTATGATCTGTGTTAAACAGTTCTCGGCTTCGATAGCCGCTTCGGAGGCATCGAATCGCCTAGCGAGTTCGGAGCGTCCAGATTTGCTATGTCGTGCACTCCCACACCTAATCGCTCGACCAACTCACCGCCAAGCCATCCGCCCAGCATCGCAAATAGGAGGCCCGCAAAAGATAGAATCACTGCAGACCGGCCTGGTTCTGAAGTTCTCGTGCGCAGAAAGAAGCTCACTCCGAATAAGGCCATCGCACCAAGATTCACTAGACCATGAGTCAAACCGACGGACTTGGCTCGAGTGCCTGAGGGTATGGACAAGAAATCGATCAATCCAAACAAAGCTGCGGCTGCCCCGCCGATCAGGCCTGCAGCAATCATCCAGTACGAAACAGTAATCCACGTGTTTCCGCCTGTAGCGAGGTAAAGAATGTCAAAAACAATTGCTGTTGAAAGCAGACCGAGAGGGAAAACAATTACGATTGGATGGATGGCATGACCGAAGAGTTTTGCTTTCGCTTCCATTGAACGCCTCCGAAGATTAGCCTTCTTCTACTAACCTGTGGACTCGAAGATCGACGAACTCTATGTATCATTCGTATCCTTGATAAGGGATCACCTCGCACTTGATTAAGACGGAGCGACTAGGCATACGCTTTGCCTAATACTCCCCGCTGTTGGTTTCAGTTGTGGGTTCAAATCCGCAGGGCCATGAAGAATTGAATTTTGCTACCTGAAGTAGGAGAGGTTGAAGTGGTCGCTCCGAATGTGGAGACCACGAAGCCGGTAGCATTGCGATAGGACGCACGCAGTGTACGGGTTCTGAATATATGTCTCGACAAGATACAGAGAAACGGAGAGTAAGGCGATGAGTACGATCACAAGGGCAGACCAGGTCATGACGCAGGTTAAGGAATCAGAATCGAGCGATTTCTACAGTTTTGAACCCCGGGAAAACACTTTCGACAACGCTACAGATATTGTGTGCCTCTCTCACCTCAGATGGGATTTTGTCTACCAGCGGCCACAACATCTGTTGAGCCGTTGCGCGCGTGAGCGCCGAGTATTCTTTTTCGAGGAACCTTTATTTACACCAGGAGCAGTTCCTACTCTTGACGTAAGAATGAGAGAAAATGGCGTTTGCATAGTTACTCCGCGGCTCGCAGAAGGGTTGAGCGATAGTGAGATTCAAGAAGCCCAGCAAATACTAATCAAAGATCTGTTTCGCGAATGCGATATTCGCGATCATATTCTCTGGTATTACACACCCACCGCTCTAACTTTTACTCGTCATCTTGAGCCGCTGGCGATTGTCTACGATTGCATGGATGAATTGACCGGGTTTAAGGGGGCGCCTTCAAATCTCAAACAACTCGAGGCCGAGCTATTCGCGCATGCGGACGTCGTCTTCACCGGCGGTCGAAGCCTCTACGAAGCGAAGCGACATTCTCACTCGAATATTCATGCTTGCCCCAGCAGCATTGACTCGGACCACTTTGGCCAGGCGAGGCTCTCGCCTCCCGACCCGGCCGACCAGGTGTCAATTGCTCATCCTCGGCTCGGATTCTTTGGGGTCATTGACGAGCGAATGGATTGCGAGCTACTGGCTGGAATCGCCGACGCTCGACCCGAATGGCAACTGATCATGATCGGTCCAGTGGTCAAGATAGACGAATCCGTCCTGCCGAGACGGTCAAACATTCACTATCTCGGAGGGAAAGGATACGACGAACTACCGCGCTACATCGCCGGATGGGACGCAGCGTTGCTGCTGTTCGCACACAATGAATCCACCAGATTCATCAGCCCCACCAAAACCCCTGAATACCTGGCTGCCGGAAAGCCGGTGATCTCGACTTCAATTCTCGACGTCGTCTCACCGTACGGCGAGATGGGTCTGGTGCGGGTTGCGGACGGTGTTAAGGATTTTGTCGCGGCTATAGAGGCGGCTTTGAATGAGGATGCCAGATCACCTGAGTGGCTGGAGCGAGTAGACCGCTTTCTCGCGAAGGAGTCCTGGGATAGTACCTGGCTTCGAATGATGAGGTTAATGGACTCGGCGATCGGCGCGCGAACGGATGAAACAGTGACCACGAAGCCATCGGTCGCCAATGCTTCTGCATAAGAGCAATGCCCAATATTTATACAAGGCGGAGGGGATTGAAGTGTTTGACTATCTAATCGCGGGAGCCGGTTTTGCCGGCAGTGTTCTTGCCGAACGCCTTGCCAGTGAATCTGGCAAGAAAGTATTGATCGTCGATAAGCGCCCCCACATCGGAGGAAACGCCTTCGATCACTATAACGATGCCGGCATTCTAGTGCACAAATATGGTCCGCATATCTTTCATACCAATTCGCGGGAGGTGTTTGAATACCTTTCCCGCTTCACTGAATGGCGGCCATATGAACATCGCGTGCTCGCAAGCGTTGACGGTCAGCTGCTGCCCATTCCAATCAACCTGGATACGATTAATCGACTATACGGGCTAACGCTGACCGCTTTACAAGCCGAAGGTTTCCTGAATTCTCTCGCAGAGAAGAGAGATCAAATACGAACGTCCGAAGATGTTATCGTGAGCAAAGTCGGGCGTGACCTGTACGAAAAGTTTTTCCGCAATTACACGCGCAAACAATGGGATCTCGATCCATCCGAACTGGATGCATCAGTCACCGCGCGCGTACCGGTGCGCACAA
>JBASRM010000378.1:0-7853 GCA_049273835.1 Blastocatellia bacterium
GGGTGGGCAGGCATCCCAGCCTGCTTGGTGTTCTGTCGGAAGGGGCAGGCAGGGATACCTCCGTTTCCACCCCGGAAACTTCAACCGGGTTCGATTCCCCGGGGGTGGGATTGAACAATTTCGCGCGCAGGGACGAAAGAGCCGCGGCGACCGGATGCCTCTCAGCGCTTTCATTGGTTTCGAACTGGGTCATCGACGCCAAATGATCGATGGTTCGGTCGAAGGGACGAAAGATCTCGGCGTTTCGCTCATCGCGATTGAAATTCACGATCACTTCAGGAACTTGAGGTATGAGAAGCCTGAGCATCTCGCCCTGGACCGGTGTGAAATCCAAGAACCCATCGAGCACCAGCAATCTGACATCGAAAAGCCAAGGCAGACTCACCTTTTTTCCGTCTACTTCGCCGCGCAATACTTCCAGCGCACGCAACTGATCAGCATCGTCTTCGCTCAGGTGATAGCGCTCAAGCGCCGCGGCGTAAGCCGAATAGATCAGCGAGATCTCCTTATCGAAATCTATCTGTAGCGGCACGGTTTCACGCTGAATTGGAGTCGGTGACGATGTTGCGCTGATCTCGCCCGCGAGGCTCGGGTAGAAGTCCCGGGATCGAGCCTCGACGATGGAGTTGAATTCACTCTGAGACTTGCCCGCGCGTTGAATCTCGCCTAACAGCGTCGCGATTGTGTTGACGCAGCCATCACTGTGCGCAAGCGGGGCGATGGCCTTAAGCCGGCCCTCGCGTTTCAGCCGATCGATGATCTGTGAAATCAGGGTGTGCTTTAACGGAAGCTCCTGCTGATCGATCGCGGTTCGCGGGGCTAGCGGCAAACCCGTTTCATCTTCAATAGTGGTGGCGAGCACGAACCTCGCGAAGCCGCGAAACAGGTGGACAGGCAGCGAGCCCCACACGCCGCGCACCCGATGGCCGTCGAGCAGGCGACCGGCGGTCAGCTCGAGCAGCGGACGCGAAGCCGCAAGGTACAGCAGGCCCTCAGCGGGCCCGGTTGCGAGCACCTCAGAAGCTCGCTCGAGTAGCCTCTCACGATTATCGTTCAGGATAGGGGCAAGCCAAATTTCCCTGGCCAAAGTGTCTCCGAGGTTCAAGCAGCTTCGATTCTTTATGATGGACCTGGACACGCGTCCCGCCATGGACGCCCCTCGCCGGCATTCGAAGTGGTATCCAATAAAGGGCGCCCACGACGAAGCCCGTTCACGCTACGCGCCGGGGGTTAAGAAAAAGTCTAACAGGTGTAATGGGCCACAATGAAGCGAAGCACGCGGGGCAGGGGTTGAACTCAGAACTCATCTCTGTGAGAGCGAGCCTTTTCGGGTTGCTCCGAGTCGACCGTGTCATCTTCCTGGTTCTCAACATCATCGATCAAGCCTGGAATCAACCCGGTTTCTCCGATGTCCAGCAGTCGCGTCGATCGGTCGACGATTTCGAGCGGTTCTATGTCCGGCCCGGTGGTCGCCCCAAGCTCCTTGAAGCGACGGGCAGTCACAAGCACGCGGCCCTCAAACGACCCAACTGCTTTGTTGTAGGAATCGACCGCTCGATCCAGACCCTTGCGCACCTCCGAGAATCGCTCCGCCAGGATCCGGAGCCGATCATACAATTGCCGCCCGAGCTTGCTGATTGCCTGGGCGTTCTCGGCCATCTGTTCCTGGCGCCAGCCATATGAAACTGCCTTCAGCAGGGCGATTAGCGTTGTCGGCGTCGCAACTATTACCCGCTGCTCGACACCAAATTCAATCAAGCCCGGATCCTGCTCGAGCGCCGCGCTGAAGAAAGTTTCACCCGGTAGGAACATGAATACGAATTCGGGAGTCGACTCGAGCTGCTCCCAGTAGGCTTTGCCGCCGAGCTTCGTCAGGTGAGTCCTGATCTGCCGCGCGTGATCTTTTAGTTTTAAAACTCGCCCATCATCATCCTGTGCCTCGAGCGCTTCGAGGTAGGCTTGCAACGGCGCCTTTGAGTCCACCACGATTCGCCTGTCGTGAGGCAAACGAATGATCATATCCGGCCGCAACCGCCCATCCTCACCGGCCACGTTCGGCTGCTCATCGAAATCGCAATACTCAACCATGCCGGCAATCTCGACAACTCGTTTGAGCTGGATCTCGCCCCACCGCCCGCGGACAGTTGGAGAGCGGAGGGCCTTTACAAGGTTGGCTGTTTCGCTTTGCAGTTGCGTCTGCGTGGTGGCAAGAGATTTCACCTGTTCTGTAAGCGACGAGTAAGCGGCGGTGCGCTCCTTTTCGACCTCTCTGATCTTGACATCGACTTTTTCGAGCGATTCCTTGAGCGGCTGCACGAGTTCGCCGATGGCCTTCTGTCTGGTTTCCAGATCACCCTTTGCGTTTTCCTGAAAGCGCAGAAGTTGTTCGCTTGCGAGCTGTAGAAAAGACTTGTTGTTGGTGGCGAGTGCTTCAGCGGAGAGCGCCTTGAATGCGTCGGAGAGTTTGATTTGCGCGTTTTCGAGGAGACTTAACTTCTCGACGGCAGCCTTGCGTTCGGCGGTGAGCTGCGTCTCAAGCGAGCTGATCTGTGCGAGCAGAGTCGCGTTCTCATCCTGGGACACGGACAGCCGCGACTGGAGTTCGCCAATGTCCAGTTCAAGCTTGCGCGAGTGCTGGTCCTTGCCTTGAAGCCGTTCGACCAGGGTGGCGCGTTCTGCTTCGGATTCACTCCTCGCTCGGTCGTATTCATTCTTGATTCGCGCGCGAAGGAGCAACCAAACAACGAACGCCCCTAATGCCAACCCGATGATCAGTGCCAAGAACATCTCTAGCTTCATATTCAAGTCGATCGCTCTGTTTGGGTATCACCTGCCAAAAACTGACACCATCCGCTCATACACCTTTCGAGTGACTCGAACATCGTTAAGGTTGTACTCGCGAATCTCGGCGAGTTTGCCGGCTTGATACAACTCGAACACGCGGCTTCCTTCCACCTCGTCCGTCTTGCTCGATTCGATGCCGAGCGCCCAGGCTATGTCATCCAGCGCGACCCGGTTCTTCGCCCCCAGCCACCACCTATGCATCGTGTCGTACACTCCTCGCACACTGAACTCCGACAATTTTACGAAAGGCCGGGCCGCAATGCGGTTTACCAGGCATCGCTGAAAAATGAACGGCAGATCAAATCCGAGGATGTTGTGACCTATGATTTCGTCGACATCAGGATCGAAGCTACTCATCAGCGCGAGAAATTCCGAGAGCGCTTGTTGCTCGCTTTGCTCCTGTCCGCCGGAGTCGATCCCGAAGACGTGCTCGCTTTCGCCCTGCGCCACTCCTTCTATTTCCACGCCCGCGACCGGCCCAATGTGTACGGCGATTGAAAGGACCCGTCCCGATGTTGCAACAAGTGAACCCGATCTGTAAGCACGCTCTTCTTCAGCACCCTGGTCTTCGAAATATCTCCCCTGTTGTTCCTCGCTCATCTTCCCGAGGTTCATCGCGCGACTCAATCGTTGCGCAGCGCGTTCTTTGAATGCCGGCACCGGGATGGTTTCGATATCGATTGTGAACGCGCGAGGCACGGGAGGATCAGCGTTTTGAAGCTCGCGGTATTTTGCGACGGTGATCGGTCTGAGTTCTGATACCAGGAACTGTGCTTGATTTTGAAAGGTTTCAAGGCGCCCAACGATTCCCCACAGCCCGGATCTAAACGAAGCGCCCGTTTGCAGGATTTCGGCCGGGATCTTGAGCGCGATTGAGCCGCTCGCGTTTCGCGCGCCGGCAATCAGAAACGGACTGCCCTGTTGCGGGTTGATCTCCCGCACCGAAGTTACAAGGACGGTAAGCCAGATATCTTCAGCCGGCGTCAGGTCTGAAATTGGTATGTTGCCTCGCATCTGGTTGGTCTGCCCTGAAGGGACTATAACCTTAGCAGCATGCCGTTGGCTCGCAAACCCGTCGCGCGAGCGATCGCTTCAGCGTACAGCGCAACCTGACTTCGATATTCCTCAAGCCTACCAGCAATCTCGAAGTCGGTTTTAAAGTCTACCACCATCCAGGTGCCGGGATCGGATTCATCAATGAATGCCAGATCAACGATTCCTTCGACTAACAAGCCGTCTTCGAGTTTTAGTGCTATCGGAGTCTCGCGCCGGCAGCGACCTGCAAGCGACGCCGCAGCCCCCCGGCGAAGCAGCGGATGAGCGAGCGCGCGAGTGACGGTTTCTGTAGCGGCATTGATTTCCTCTGTGGCCGCCCCCAGCAAGCGGCCTTGAAGCTCGGCCACTGCCCGAACACCGGCGGCGTCGGCGTTCAGATCGACTACCGATAGCACGGCGTGGACCAGCGCGCCAAAACGCTTTCCGTGTGGGCGGGAGAAGTCGATGCCGACTGATTCAACACCGACCTCGGGTATTTCGCGAGGTGCCGGAGGGGCGCCGAACAAATCCAATTGCCCGACTGTGCTATCAGCTTTAATATGCGACCTCGTCGCAGCCGATTGCCCTTCCTCTTTGCTTTTTGCCTGCTCGGTAGCGGTGATCACTCTCAAGCTCGGGGCGGAGGCCCGTTCGCGAACTCGAGCGCGATTCTGCTGCCAATCGGCATGATCGCGGATGCCTCTCTCGGATCGCTCGCTTTGCTCATCGGCGGCCAGCAGCTTGTTAAGCCTCGCGCCGATTTCATCCTGCTTGTTCAACTCGAGCAAAGACGGGTCCCACCAGACCACCGTGTGCTCACCTGCTTCCGGTCTGTGCAAACCCGGCGTCACCGATCCAGGCTTTCGCAGACCGTTGCTCGGGCGAAACGCGACGTTGTCCGGGCCGAACTCGGGACAGCCGGGCGGATGGTTGGTCTCCGGTTTGAAGCTCTCCTTAATGGGCGGATAGATAGCCGGATCGAGAGTGCCCAGCCAGCCTTCCCGCCGCTCATCCCCGACGGCGGTAACTACCAGAAGGTCCCGGGCGCGCGTAGCCGCAACGTAAAGCACGCGAGCCGCTTCTTCGTGCTCGAGCTGCAGCTCGTCGCCGGCGTGTTCCTGAAGCTCTGGCGGCAAGCACCCCGCAAGCCTCATTACACAAAGTCCTGCCTCGGTGTCCGTCCACCTCGAAGGCTCGCGCGCTTCCTTGGCGGTCATATAGGCGAGGATGACTACCGGGAACTCCAGACCCTTCGCCTTGTGGACGGTCATCATTCGAACCCCTTCGGCGCCTTCTTCGATGATGGGCGCATCGCCTGCTTCACCGTTCTCCGCCTGATCGTCGAGCCAGTCGACAAACGCGCGAAACGAGATCAACCCTGTCTGCTCGGCGCGTCTGGCCATGTCCATCAACCTGGTTACGTTTGCGAGCGCCTGTTCGCCGGTCGCCCAGTTCGCAAACCCAGCGTGCGCGCGGGTGGTTGCAAGCAATCGCCCGATTGTGTCGGCAACCGGTCGTCGATTGCGCCCGGTGTGAAGCTCTCGCAAGACCGCGAGCGAGTTTACGACCTCGCGAAGCGGCTCCGGCAAATCGTCGGGCGCCTGTTTGAATGGATGCAGAGTCGAAAGGCGAGATCGATATGCCAGAAGCTGCGCATCGCTGATCGCAAACAGCGGTCCCTTCAAAGTTGCGAACAACGCGAGCTCGTCATCGGGCCGTTCGATGGCGGCAAGCGCATTCCGAATGGCTTCAACTTCTTCACGTGAATGAAAAGAGCTTCCCCCGACTAGCAGGTGAGGCAGCCGGCGTGCTTCGAGTGCTCGAACATATGGCCGGGTAACATCGGTCATAAAGCTTCGAAACCTGCGAAACAGCAAACAAATGTGGCGCGGCCGAATTGGAACTCGCAGTTCTGGGTGCTCGCGCTCGGTAACCGTCCATCCGCTTTCGGTTACCAGCCAATCCACGAATGCCGCCACACCGTCAGGCAAGGATTCATCGATTTTCCATTCGACCACTTTGCCGTAGTCACCGTACGGGGCCGGCACCGGCAATGCTATGACGGCCGGCTGCGTATCCGTGCCTGATCTGAATTGGGCGAGCGGGACATATGTAGCCTGAGTGGCGCCTGCCTTGGAACTGGCCCCGGGAGCCAGATTTGAGCTGCCCATCACCTGTGAGAATGCGGCGTTCACTGCTTGTTGAATCGCGGGCACTGACCTGAAACTGACGTTCAACTCGAGAAGGTTTCCGCCGGTAGTCTTTATTTGGCGTTTTACCTGTTCATACAGTGAGACGTCAGCACGCCGGAAGCGATAGATCGACTGCTTTGGATCGCCGACGATAAACAGCTTGCCTGGGACTGGGCGCGCCCGGCGCCAGTCCCTTTCAGTCGGATCGTCCGCTGCCAACAACATCAGCAGTTCGGCTTGAAGCGGATCGGTGTCCTGAAATTCGTCCACGAAGATATGAGAGAATCGCCGTTGCAGCTCGGCTCGCACAGAAGCGTTGTCTCGAACGAGATCGCGAGCGCGAAGCAACAGGTCCAGAAAGTCGACGCAGCCGGCGCGCTCTTTCAGCCGTTCGTATTCATCGATTACCGACGACAGTTCCGATCGGAGCCGGGGAGCAAGATCAGCCCCGGCCTCATTGACAAAGGACTGCAGATTCTCTTTCAAGCCATTGCGCCGCGCGATCAGCTCATCCCTCGGGTAGCTGAGCTTGCTCGACGCGTAGCCGACCCATTTCCAGTGCTTGCCCCGGTTCATTTCTGTGAGCGCCGCCTCGAGCCCATCGTAGTCGCGCTCGGCAATCTCCTCCACGCGCTTCACATCTTCGATGAAAACTTTGATGGCCTTGAGCGATTTCAAGAAGTAGTCGTTGGCGCTGCCCGAATCGGCCCACTGGGCGAGCGAAGACATTTCGGCTATCAACGCATCTATCGCAGATTCGCGGTCGAAGTCAGGATTTCGCCGCCAGGGTGCGGGAAAGTCGCGGCGCTCGATCAGCTCTCGGGCCGCGCCGCGAAGCGCCCTCCGTGGACCGGTGTCGATCGGGCGGCGTGCAAGAATGCCGGGCAAGTCTCTTCGGTATTCGCGACGGGGCCGCCTGCGAAGAATCCGGCGAACGGCCTCACCGGGGTCTGCAAGCTGCTGCTCGAACCACCTGTCAAACGCAAGCTCGAACAGGGGCCGGGCGGTGTCTTCGGGAGCGACTTCGAACAGCGGATCAATGCGCGCTTCGACGGGGCGCTCCCGAAGCAGATCGGAGCAAAAGGAATGAATAGTACCGATCCGCGACTCTTCAAGCTCGCCAAGCGATTCTGTCAGAAGCCTGTGCGCCTGAGGCGGGCAGTTTTTGTCCTGGCGACATTGTTCGATGGCGTCTCGCAGACGCAGCTTCAACTCACCTGCCGCGGCATCGGTGAAGGTGACCGCGACGATTTGATTAAGCCGCAGACGGCCGGTCTTGATACCGGCGACAATGCGTCCCACGAGCGCGCTGGTTTTACCGGTCCCGGCGGCGGCTTCAACGACGAGCGTGGTCTCGAGATCGTTTTGAATCCGATCCCGCGCGGCTTGATCGACAAGCGACGATGTAGTTTCGTTTTGAGTCCGGCGCTTGGTCATTTGTCCTTTACTGTGAACCCTTGTCGCAAGCGATGCGCTGCCCCTCTGTGCAAGCGATGCGCTGTTACTCCTCGACCGATGCCCACGAGCGCCAGCCGTGGGTCTTTCACGTTCTAGCCTACAAGCACTGGCGGTGCGGCCGATGCCCACGGGCGTCAGCCGTGGGTGCTTCACGTTCTAGCCTACAAGCACTGACGGCGCGACGATGCCCACGGGCGCCAGCCGTGGGTGCTTCACGTTCTAGCCTACGATGCCCACGGGCGTCAGCCGTGGGTGCTTCACGTTCTAGCCTACAAGCGCTGACGGTGCGGCCGATGCCCACTAGCGTCCAGCCGTGGGTGCTTC
>JBASRM010000382.1:0-6210 GCA_049273835.1 Blastocatellia bacterium
TTGTGCCCATCTTAGTTCGAATGATATAAGTTAAACCCGTTGTTCGAATCGGTTCTTTCGATTCGGAGTCAAACTCGAGAACCCTCTTAAAGAAGAGAGTCAGAAATGGCTGTTGGCTACAGGCCGACCTCAAATCCGGCGGGGAACTTCTCCGACAATCTGTGCCGGTGGGATGGGAGGAGCGCGCCTCACTACGAAGTGTGGTTTCTGACCTTGAATCATCGGGCGTCGCAACGTGGCTTCTGGTTTCGGTACTCGTTGGAATCAGTGCCGGCCGCCGGTGGTCTGAAGGCGAGCGCAGCCCTATGGGCCGCCTCATTCTCTCGGGCGGCCTGCGATCTGAATTTTGGGGTGAAGCGCACTTATGCCATCGATCAGTTTGCTTTTGATGGGTTCGAGCAGTTCTGCCTCAAAATCGGCGAGGGTGTTTTTTCCCCTTCGCGGGCGGCTGGGAAAGTTGATAGCGGAGATCACTGCATCGAGTGGGATCTGGCCTACCCTGCGTGTGAGACTACTTATCATCATGTTAATCGGACGTTGAACCGTCTGGCGAGGCCGTCTTCGTTTGTGTGTTCTCCAAACCTGGACACGCGGTTTAGCGGCCGGATTGTGATCGATGGGCGCGAGATCGTTCTCGACAATGAACCGGGGTGCCAGTCCCACCTGTGGGGCCGCAAGCATGTAGATGATTGGGTCTGGGTTCACTCCAACGCATTCGAGAACCATCCCGGCACGGTGTTCGAAGGGCTCGCCGCAAGGCCGCGTCGAGCCGGCCGCACGCTTCCACCGATTCAATCTCTCTACTTACGTCATCGTGGCGAAGAGTTTCGCTTTGTTCGACTGAGATTCAAGGAACAGTGGCAGCGGAAGCTCGGAATGGGTTACTGGTCCTTCTCGGCGATGAACAGCCGGCTGTACATCGAAGGCGCGGCTCAATGCCGGCAGCGCGACATGCTTCAGGCCGAGTATATAGACCCGGATGGCGAACCTCTTTATTGCATTAATAGTGAAGTGGCAAATCTCAAGGTCCGTTTGTTCCGGCGGGTTCACGGAGTCACCTGGCGGCACGTCGAAACCATCAAAGCGTACGCCACTGCTCATCTGGAGCACGCCTCCCGAGTGAGCGATCCCGGAGTCTGTGCCGCTTTTCAGGGATGAAACAAAAGGTTGTATCAACCTTTTCAAACTATATGATACGGTCAATCGTCTAAGTGTTATGCCAAAAGCAGTCCCGGTGAAGAGGCATTGGCTCGCAAAAAAGCGATGGCCGAACCCCGGAGTCATCAAAATTAGCCTAAGTCTAAAAAGGAAGTTGCTTATGACACGAGAAAACAGAGGCTCATTCAAATTTTCAGCGGCGGTGCGCCGCAGCGCTTCAGCAACGCTGGCAATCGCGATTGCGGGAGCACTAGCGCTCGGCTGGATCGCGCCCGTCTCTGGCGATACCAAAACCAAAGCCTCGACTGGCGTCCTCACCCAAGATCAAAAAATCATTCACCTTCTCAACCGGGTTGGCTACGGCCCGCGTCCGGGTGATGTCGAGCGAGTAAAGCGAATGGGGATCGACAAGTACATCGAGCTTCAGTTACACGCCGAACGCATCGACGACTCGGCGGTGGAAGCGCGACTCGCAAATTTCCCATCGCTGCGCATGAGCCTCGCGGAGATTCAGGCTAAGTATCCCACGCCCCAGCTTCTAGCGCGTGAGCTGGGCCTGAAGCAGGGAAAGGGCGCCAACCTCCAGCCTCCCGATCAGAACGCCGACGAGAATCAAAAGCGAGAATACCGTCAGCAAGTGATGGCCTATTACCAGGAGCATGGTCTCAGACCACCGCAATTCCTGTTGCAGGAGCTTCAGGCTCAAAAGATCATCCGGGCGGCGTACAGCGAGCGCCAGCTTCAAGAGGTGATGACCGCTTTTTGGTTCAACCATTTAAATATCTTTTGGGCAAAGAATGCCGATAGAAATCTTACTACCGCTTACGAGATGAACGTCATCCGTCCGAATACGATGGGCAAATTCGCCGACCTGCTGATGGCGACCGCCAAGAGCCCGGCGATGCTGGTTTATCTCGACAATTTTCAGTCGATGTCTCCGGACGCGCAGCTTCCCGGGCGTCGGGGAGGTCAGTTCCAACGAAGGCCTGGCGCGATTGGCGGCGGGCTCGGCAACCCCCGACGTCAGAGGGCGGTCGATCCCGGAGATGACTATCGCCGGCAAAACGAGCCCGAAATGCAGCGCAATCCGGATCAGATGACTCAACAAGAAAGGCGCATCCAGGCGGCCCAGGCTTTTCAGAGGCGTAAGCCGGGGATCAATGAGAATTACGCGCGCGAGATCATGGAGCTTCACACGCTGGGAGTTGAAGGCGGGTACACTCAGAAGGATGTTCAGGAAGTCGCGCGTTGTCTCACCGGCTGGACGCTGGATCGCCCGCGCCAGGGAACGCAGTTTATCTTTCGCGAGTTTATGCACGACAACGGAGAGAAAACGGTGCTCGGTCACAAGATCCCCGCAGGCGGGGGGATAAAGGACGGGGAGATGGTGATCGGAATACTTGCTCATCATCCCAGCACGGCGAAATTCATCTCTACCAAACTCGCGCGCAGGTTCGTCAGCGACACGCCACCGCAGTCCCTGGTCGATCGGTTGGCGACGGTGTACACAAAGACTGACGGCGACATTCGCGAAATGCTGCGGACGATTTTCACGTCGCCCGAATTCAACTCGAAGGAAGCTCATCGAGCGAAGATCAAATCGCCCTTTGAGCTTGCGGTATCGGCGGTAAGGGCTCTGGGCGCAGAAGTGAGCGCGCCGATACAGACCGCCCAATTCATCGCCAAGATGGGCGAACCGTTATATCTTTATCAAGCGCCCACCGGCTACCCCGACCGAGCAGACCAATGGGTCAATACTGGTTCGCTGCTGGAACGATTGAATTTCGGGTTGGCGCTCACAACGAACAAACTGCGTGGCGCTACGTTCGATGTCAAACGCGCCGCAGGCGGCCTCGATATGTCGGACAGGCAGCGTGTGATGGAGAAGGCGATTGGCGCGCTCTTGAATGGTGACGTCTCGACGCAAACCCGGACCGTCCTGGAAAAGCAATTGAAGGAAGGCGTGCCGGTGAAGGGCGAGCTTGGGACAGTGCCACCGATACCAACCGGCGATGACGTGATGGCTGAGAATTCGATGGAAGCGCTGCCATCAAATCAGGGGGTCGGTAAAGGGCAGAAGGGCGTAGGCAATCCCGAGCGCTTGGAGCGCCGATTTGGAGTGCGCAACAATACGCCTGCGCAGATGGCGATGTCGGCGGACGAACTCGAAACCGCGAAGGTCTTCGGTCTGGTTCTTGGGTCACCGGAGTTCCAACGAAGATAAGACGGTTCGGGGTTCAAGTTTCGTGGGTTTCTGGTTTGTGGTTTCTGATTCTATCGACCGCGATTCATAAACCAGTCACGCGGCACCCAAAACCAGAAACCAGAACCTGGAAACCAGAAACTAAGAAACCGAAGTCGGAGAGTAAAACCATGGCAGTAACACGAAGGTTCTTCTTAAGTTCATCAGGGGTAGCGCTGGCGAGTTTCGCAGCGGCGCCGTCGTTCTTGAAGCGCACCGTGCTGGCCCAAACGACTGGACTCGCCGGCAAAGATCATCCGATTGTGATCGCTATTTTTCAGCGAGGGGCGATGGACGGTATATCCGCGGTGATACCCTTCGGTGATAAGAACTACTACAGCGTCCGCCCGAACATCGCGATCCCCGAGCCAAAGAGCGGAAACGCCGACGCGGCGCTCGATCTGGACGGCTACTTCGCGCTTCACCCTCAGCTCGCGCCGTTCAAGGCGATTTACGATTCCGGCCATCTAGCAATAGTTCATGCGGTGGGGTCGCCTGATAACACCCGATCACACTTCGACGCGCAGGATTATATGGAAGCGGGGACCCCGGGCAACAAAGGCACCGCCGATGGATGGCTGAATCGCTACATGCAAGCCAAGAAGGATCCCAGGGCGACGCCGTTCCGCGCCGTGTCGTTCACAGCGAATTTGCCGCGCACGATGCTTGGCCCGGCTCCCGCAATTGCAATGACCAACATCGCCGACTTTGGGGTGCGTGCGGGGCAGGGAAACGGGCAGGTCGCCAAGGGGTTTGAGGAACTTTATTCACAGACTATGAGTGATGCGCTGCACGGCACCGGTAAAGAGGCCTTTGAGGCGGTCAAGATGTTGAAGAAGGCGAATCCGCAGCAGCATCAAGCCGTTAATGGAGCCAGCTATCCCCGCTCGCCGTTCGGAAACGCGCTGCTGCAAATCGCCCAGTTGATCAAATCAGACATAGGCATCGAAGTCGCCTTCGCCGACGTTGGCGGTTGGGACACCCACGCCAACCAGGGAAGCTCACGAGGGCAATTGGCGAATCGCTTCCAGGACTTTAGTCAGGGCATCGGCGCTTTGTACAAGGACCTCGGCGATCGAATGCGAAACATAGTGATTCTCACCATGACCGAATTTGGCCGAACGATTCGTCAGAACGGATCGGGTGGAACGGATCACGGACACGCGAGCTGCTTGTTTGTCGCCGGTGGTCCGGTGAAGGGCGGGAAGGTCTACGGGAAATGGCCCGGGCTATCCACTGACCAATTGTATGAAGGCCGAGACCTTGCACTGACAACCGATTTCCGCGACGTGTTCTCGGAGATCGCGTCACGACATATGGGCGCGAGTAATCTGAACACAATTTTCCCGGGCTTCAATGCAAGCCCGGCGAATTTCCGGGGCTTCATTCGCGGATAGAGAGGTGCCAGCTTGTGTGCCCGCTGGCAGCTCTGTCATCTACAGTCGAATGTTAACCGGTGAGAGGGCTCAACGGAGCCCTCTTATTATCTGCCGTTTGGAAGCTCGATCATGAAATCTCGCCAACCAGCGTTCGCGACGTGCTTGATTCTCGTGAGCGCGACTCTCATATCAACCCTCGCACAAGAAAAACAGAGTGATACACCAATCAAAGTTCACACCACGCTGGTCAGCGTTCCAGTGATCGTCAGCGATCGCCAGGGAAGATACATCTCCGGCCTGAAGCTTGAAGATTTCAAGTTGTATCAGGACCGAATCGAGCAACCGATCTCAGTCTGCGACGCGGCGGAGGAACCCCTGAATGTTGCGCTGCTGCTGGACACGAGTAAAAGCACCGCGCAGGTGCTGGACGATATAAAGAAAGATGCAGGCAACTTTCTCAAAGAGCTCAGGCCCCAGGATCGCGCAATGGTCATCAGCTTTGACTACGAGGTCCATGTCCTTAGCTGGCTCACGTCGGATCGGAGAGTTTTGGAACGGGCGGTCAAAGATGCCCGCATCGGCGATGAGATCGGTACGATGCTGCGAGACGCCGTTGCCGAAGTCCTCGAGCGAAGCTTCAAACCGGTGGAGGGACGCAAAGCAATCATCTTGCTCACTGACGGAAAAGATGTGGGCAGCCGGATATCCGAACAAGACTTGCTCGACGAAGCGGCCGAATCCGGCGCTATGGTCTATTCCATCTTTTTCGAGACCGGATTTCAACGGCGCGGTTGGATCGACGCGCTTACTTTTCCACGCCGCCAGGTCTGGGTAGGGCGGGATCGCTTTCCTCCGCCGCGGCCGCGCCGAAATGACCGGCGACCGCGAGTTGGGATGCGAAACGCGAATGCGGTCGAGTTTTTGACGGGCCTGTCTGATGTGTCGAGCGGGCGATACTACACCAGCGATACGACCGGCTTGAAGAAGACCTTCAAGCTTGTTGCCGAGGAGCTTAGACATCAGTACCGGTTGGGATTCTATCCCGACGCCAACATGGCCGACGGCCTTCGCCACGCATTGAAGGTCGAGGTTACAAATCGCGATGCAGTGGTCCGCGCGCGGAAGAGTTATCAGGCGCCCAGCCTGTCGAAGGGCTCCTAATAGTGTCTTCAGGGCGAGCCGGGGCCCACCAACTCAACACACTATCAACCCACGACGCGCGCCCATTCAAGGTTGCGCGAGAGCGTTAGCCGTGACATTCTGCTACTGCTTGCGGCCTCGGAGCACATCCGGCCAGACCGCCGAGCGATGACCTGAGTTCATCACAAAGGAGTTGACGAATAGGTTATGCAAGCAAAGACAGCGGCAGTTCGCGATGTAGTCTCCGCCGAAGAATGGAAGGTGCGCGTCGATCTGGCCGCGGCCTACCGG
>JBASRM010000656.1:0-3451 GCA_049273835.1 Blastocatellia bacterium
GGTGCAGCCTTTCCAACCAAACGCACCCGTCTGTCCGCGTTGAACCCGTTGGTCAATCAGTATCAAACGCGCGATGGACAGCGTTTCATGTTTTGTTGTCTGGACACCAAACACGATTGGGGCCGGATCTGTCGGGCCATCGGAAGCCTGGAGCTGATCGACGACCCGCGATATGCGACAGCAGCCGCCCGCTTCGAAACTAGAGAAGAAGTGGTAGCGCTGCTGGATGAAGCACTGGCTGCGAAGGACATGGCCGACTGGCAGGTCCTGTTTGACCAACAAAATGTGATCTGGGGTCCCATCCCCACCATTGATCGCGTAGCCGAAGACCCGCAGATGAAGGCTAACGGCGTGTTTGCCACGTTTGACCATCCGCAACTGGGAAGCGTTTCGACCGTTAACAATCCGATCAACGTGAACGGCGTTGAGAAGGAGAAGCCCCAGCTTGCTCCTGAAATAGGCCAGCACTCCGTGGAGGTCTTGATCTCGCTCGGCTATGACCAGAGTTCGATAGAGGACTTGATGCGGCTAGGCGTGATCGCAAGCCCGACGTGATAGAACCTGTCTCAAAAGGGCGACAATGAGCATCGCCACAGACTCAATGAATTATCACTCTCAGTGCGGGATCGAGTTGACGCTCGACGACCGCAAGGGCCGAGGCTGTGTAGCTCGGGTAACCGTGGATTACCAGGCTCGACTCAACATCCTTAACAGCGAGTTGATCCGGCAATTGACCGAAGCGATCGGCAGTCTTGCCAAGAACGACCGGCTTAGGGTGGTGATCCTCACCGGTGCGGGTGATCGCGCCTTCATCGGGGGCGCCGACATAAACGAGATGGTCTCGCTCGACAGTTCCTTAGCCCGTGATTTTATCTCGCGACTGCACGAAGCCTGCCTCGCCCTCCGAAATTTGCCAGTGCCGGTGATCGCCAGAATCAATGGTTATTGTCTTGGAGCCGGATTGGAGATTGCGGCGTCCTGTGATTTGCGAGTCGCCGCCGCGCACTCAACTTTCGCCATGCCTGAAGTCAGAGTCGGCATTCCTTCAGTCATTGAAGCGGCGTTGCTTCCGCGATTGATCGGATTGGGCAAGGCCGCTGAGTTGGTTTATACCGGTGAATCGATCTCGGCAGTCGAGGCACTTAGCTGCGGTCTCGTTGAACGTGTCGTGCCGGCTGAACATCTGGATCAAGCCGTGGAGCGATGGGTTCACGCGATTCTCGAAGCCGGACCGCGCGCGATTCGTTTGCAGAAGTCGTTGATCCGCCAATGGCAACGCCTGCCGCTCGATCAGGCTATTGAGGGTGGAATAGAATCGTTCGCCGCGGCCTATGACACGGACGAGCCGAGACGATTGATGGAGAGGTTTCTCACACGCCGCAAGCCGGATACTGAACCTGTACGCAAGCCGTAAGCTGATTCGCGCGCAGCACCCTAACAGATCCCGAATAATCGGATCAACGTGGCACAATTTGCCGACCTTGCCGGCGTGGAGGTCTTCAACCGCGGCGGCGGAATGGAGTTATCGCTTCTCTCGATAGAAGACCGGGAAGGTGTGTATCACGTGAAAGCCGCAGGATTGATACAAGTGAAAGGCTTTTGTATTTGCTCCGGTCACCGCCAATGTCGCCGCCTTGTAGCCCCGCCGGCGAAACTCCGACAGCGAGCTCTCGATCATTCGGCGACCTATGCCGCGGCCCTGGTGAGCCGGGTGAACCGAGATCTGGCCCAGGTGACCTACTCCTTTTGAGACTCGCGACGCGATCAGAACGCCCGCCGCGGCGCCCGAGCTCAGGAGCGCCACCCGAGACATCGAGGACAAAAAATTACCACACCAAATGTGATCGGTGAGGATCGTCAAAAGCTCGCTGCAGCCCTGTTCAGTTCGATACTGGCTGTTGATGTTGCTGTCGTGAGTACCGCTGTATGACCGGTGAATGACTCTGGCGGCGTTATCAAAGTCGTTCGGCTGCCATTTTCTAAGCGAGATGCCGCTCAGCTCAACATCATCGTCGGCAGACTCTTTGCCGCGCGGGGCAGCGTTATCGAGCTCAAGTAACATGTAGTGGCGTTCGAGGCGTTCGAAGCCGCGCGTCTGAAACAAGGCATCGGCTTCGTGATTACCCACTCCAACACATTGGCTTTCGATTCGCTGCAATCGGCCGGCGCGATCGAGCCGGGTGAAAATCGCAAGTGCCATCTGTCTGTCGATACCCATGCCGCGCCAGGGCCTGGAGACGTATATGTCGCCAATCGAGCAGCGCGAGCCCTCGATGACGTAGTAGGCGAAACCGACCGTGGCGTTGTTGCTCAGCGCAACAAAGCCCGAGAGTTGCCGCTGGCGCACGACGTCGCGGATCAGCATATTGGCGCCCTTGTAGTCCCACTTAAGAAGTTCCAGCCACTCGGCGCACTCTTCATCGAACAACGCTTCCAGACCCGCGAGGTCTGCCTCCGAGAGGGGAACTATTCTGATATCGGGATTGAGGAGCGGTGCCGTTGCCATGGGGGTTTAGTCGCCTGTTACCTCGAAGAAGAAAAACTCATTTTTCATTTTCAATAATTTTCCATTTGTCATTTATCATTTGGGAACCTCCTGCTGATATCCAAAGACTCTCAACGCTCCAATGATGAGAAATGAGCTATCGAAAATCAAACCGAAACTGCAAAAGCCGCAGCTCAAGGCTGATCAGCTTGAAGACCGTCTTATTGAGTTTGCTGTGAGGATCATCAAGCTCTCGGCAAGTTTGCCAAAAGCACCTGCGGGAGAACACATCGCTGGACAGACCCTGCGGTGTGGAACGTCCCGGCGCCGAACTACGGCGAAGCACGAGGCGCGGAAAGCACCGCCGACTTCATTCACAATCTCGGCGTTGTGCTTAAGGAGCTGAACGAATCATCCATTTGGTTGCGCATCATCGACCAGAGCCAGATTCTGAGAAAGGAACTTCTGACCTCGATCATCAAACAGAACAGAGAGCTGTGCAAGATACTCGCGTCAGCGCTCAGGAGGGCTCGTTTCCGCCGGAAATGATAAATGACAAATGAAAAATAATGAAAAATGGAAAATGAGCCCGCGAATTACGAAAACAAATCCGCACCGGGCCAGTGAATCTAACGCGTCTCATTTCTAATCGTAACTTCAGCCTCATCGTAGCCGTCATCGGTGCGCTTGATAATCATCAGCGTCATATCGTCGACCGGCGCGGTCGTCCCCACGAATCGAGAGAGGGCTTCGTCGATTCGGTCGCGGATCCCGGAAGCTGAACGGCCAAGGTTGTTCTTTACAACTTCAAGCAACCGCTCTTCTTCGAATTCCTCGTCGTGTTCATTGATCGATTCGGTGATACCGTCGCTGTAGATTACAAGTACGTCGCCGGGCTCGAACACAATCGACGCTTCCTGATACGAGACGTTTTGCATCATCCCTATCGGGAGACCTCCCTTGTCG
>JBASRM010000396.1:0-3041 GCA_049273835.1 Blastocatellia bacterium
TGACGAGTGAAGATGGTGATACCTTCGTCATCAAAGCTGGCCCCTTGCACGAAGTCATCCGCACCAACTCGCTTGGCGAGCCGGTGTTTGCTTCAATCGCCATCGGCGCAGGTAGATTATTTATTCGCGGCGAAAAGCATCTCTACTGCATAGGGAAGAAATGATATGAGACCGAAATGCTCCTGCGTGAACTTGCTGGCGGTGGAAACGCATTTCCATCCGGTGGACTTACCGTGATCACCAGGCGTCGCTTTTGTGCGATCTCTGGTGGCGTGCTCGTGTCATCAGCAGCCGGCGCATGCCGTTTCGCGGACGAAACGCGAGAAGGGAATGACGGGAGACTCACGGCTCGTCCTCGGGAAAACGTCGAGGCTTCCGCGAAGCTCGAGCGAGCGCTCGGGTTGGACCCCGCGCGTGACGCGTTTTTACAGCTCCCGATGACGGCCACTCGCGCGCCAATGCCGCTAGTCGTGCTGTTCCACGGCGCCGGACAGAGCGCCGAATGGATGCTTCATCGCCTGGGCTCAGCTGCTGATGAAGCAGCAGTTGCCGTACTCGCTCCCAACTCGCGAGCCTCCAGTTGGGATGCCATTCGAGACGGTTTCGGACCGGATGTGTCGTTCTTGAACCGTGCTCTTGAACGCGTGTTCGAGAGCGTGACAATCGATCCCACGCGCATCGCGGCCGGCGGCTTTTCCGATGGCGCAACATATGCCCTCTCGCTCGGATTGATCAACGGCGATTTGTTCAGTCGTGTGGTAGCGTTCTCGCCGGGTTTCTTAGTCGCGGGAACGGCGCGCGGAACACCGCGGTTCTTTATCTCGCATGGTACAGGCGACCGGATTCTTCCGATTGATCGCTGCAGCCGCCGGATCGTACGCGGTCTTCGGGAGCGCGGCTACGATGTCACCTTTCGTGAATTCGACGGTGGGCACGAGGTACCGGACGACATCGCCCTCGAGGGTATGCGGTGCGTAGCCGGCGGGTCCACGGCTGAGCAACCGAGAGCTTCGCATTGGACGGGTTTGGAATATGAATCAAGAACGTAAAATCATCATTGCTTCCGATTCAGCTATCTCTATTCGATCTTTCGGCGATATCTCCGACGCGCTCGGCGCCTGCATCGGTGGGGATGGCCTTATACTCACCGAGAATGATTTAGCCACGGAATTCTTTGATCTTCGAAGCGGACTGGCGGGCGAGCTCTTTCAGAGGTTTATCAACTACAAGCTACGAATTGCGATTGTTCTGCCGGATGCGTCCGCTCACGGAGAACGGTTCAGCGAACTTGCCGACGAGCATAGATCGCACACCATGATTCGCTTTGTTAGCTCTACAGATGAAGCGAGAGCGTGGCTGGATACATAACGAGAACTCCCCGATCGAATCCTTGTCGCTGACAGTCATCCGACGTCTCTCTCCAGGGACATCGTCCAACTATACAGTCCTAACATCTGTCTCTACGTCCGCTGCTCGCTTTGGAACGCCGATTGAGATCCTTACGAACGTTCCAGGCTCTATCCTTAATTCAGTGTATTTACGATGCACTGAAGCCGGCAAAAAAGGACCAGGCCGAATGGAATTAGAACACGAGCCGCGACAGCGAACTCCCCGGGCGGATCGAATTAGCCAGAATAGAACAATGAGGGAGGTAGCATCTATGGTAACCGGGAACCTTCAGGGCACGCCAAAGCAAACTAATCTACCGAACGAATCCGCTGACTACCGCGCAAAGCGAGACGAGCTTCGACTGGCTGAAATTGAATCGATGCGACTGCGTGAGCGGGTTGCCGAACTTCGCCGCCAGCTTCCCGCCGGGGCGATCATCCAGGACTATGTCTTTGAGGAAGGCCCAGCGAGCCTGGACGCGGGGGACACCCCGATACGACGAGTTCGCTTGAGCGAGTTATTCACCGCGCCGAACCGGTCGGTGGTGATCTACCACTTCATGTTCGGAAAGAAGCAAGCCAAGCCGTGCCCGATGTGCACATTGGTGATCGACAGTTGGAATGGCGTCGCTCATCATCTGGCTCAGAACATCGACGTTGCCATCGTTGCCGCGGCGGCGCCCGCCGCTCTGCGAGCGCATGCGCGCAGCCGAGATTGGAACCGACTGCGGCTTCTGAGTTGTGGCGACAACACGTTCAAATACGATCTGCACAGCGAAGACCGCGAGGGGAACCAGGATTCGACCGTATCGGTTTTCTCTCGGGACAGTGACGGCATCCTTCGCCACTTCTACACCGCACACCCGTCGATGTCGCACGACATCAGGGAGCGCGGTCTCGATTTGTTATGCCCGGTCTACAATATTCTGGACCTTACACCGCAGGGACGTGGTGATTGGTATGCGGACCTTGCCTACGGTACCAAAGTGCATGCATCCGTTCGCTGATGTTGCATGCAAACGGCCGCGGGTTAGCTTCGGGCTCATCCGGTCACGAGCGCGATTGGGTCGCCTTTGTTTCTCGAGCGATTGAATCCCTACGGAAGGAGCTGAAGATCATGCCTGACAAGGAAACACTTGAGCGCGCAGAAGAGGACAAGCGGGAAGGGAAGGCAGCGAGTACACAAGCCGGAGAATTTGTCCGAGAGGAAATTGAACATATTCGCGAAGGCAAGCACGGCGCTCGCTCGGCAAAGCAAGCCATCGCTATCGGGCTATCGAAAGCGCGGCGAGCCGGCGTGAAGCTTCCCGCTCCGAAGAAAGCCTCGAAGGAAACCCAGGAACAAGCAGAGCGCGACAGTCGCAAAGGACGGAGCGCTGGAAAACGGAAACCATCCGCCAAGCGGTCTCGCGCAAGCTCGCGTGCGCTAAAACGTGAAGGCAGCAGCGCTGCATCAAAGACGGCGCTGTCGCGTCATGCTCGAAGCGCTGCCGCCAAGCGCTCGGCAGCCTCGCGCTCGCGTTCCGCCAAAAAAGCGGCGGCGACGCGCAAGAAATGAGCGAACCAGAGGCGCAGTTGTCTGCGCGAACTATGGAAATGCGCCTCTTCAGTTATTCGAGCGCCTCTCTCACGATTAGAAAGGCGGAACGGGAC
>JBASRM010000659.1:0-3356 GCA_049273835.1 Blastocatellia bacterium
GGCCATGCCCATATTGTTGAGCGTGCCAGCCTCCGATTCGCGATCACCTGAGGCCCGCCTGGGAATCAACGATTGTCTGTAGTAGTCAAGGGCTTTCTGCTTGTCACCCAGAGAGTCGTAAACCAGACCTAAGTTGTTCAGTGTGTTTGCTTCTCCAGCCTGATCGCCCGCCGCCCTTCTCAGCGGCAAGGCCTTATTGAAATAATCGAGGGCTGTTGGCATGTCACCTGATGACCAGTGAACCATTCCGATGTTGTTGAGTGTTTGGGCCTCGCCGGCCTTATCATCTGCCGCTCGCCTGGACTGCAGAGCTTCGTTGTAGTAACGCAGGGCGCTTGGCATTTCACTCAGTAGCCAGTAGGTCACGCCGATGTTATTGAGCGTCTGAGCCTCCCCCTTGAAATCAAAAGCGCTTCGATACAGGGCCAATGCTTCATGATATTTTTCTATACCCTTTCTTTTGGCTTCTACTGTCCCTCTTCGTAATTGCTCCGCTTCCGCAAAGACTAGCTCAGCAGCCAACTGAGTCTTGTCCCGAGCGGTCGCCTCTCTGAGTTCTTCTAGATTCACTTCATAACGTCCCGCCGCAACTGTCTTCTCACGAGAGCGCACCTCGAGACTGTATGTTCCTCCTGCTTCAGCTATTACCGATATCGGCTCCGGGCCGTTCATCCCATTAGGGCTATCTATCTCAGCAACCTTATTACCGTTCGGTCCAAACACCGTCACCGCGACATCAATACCTTTTTGGTATACGACGACGCGCAGATACTGCCCGGAGATTAGTTCGATTCGATAGGAATGCCCCTGGCCCCCTGCAAGCTCCCTTTCCATTGGCTTGCCAGCCTCAAGAGGGCGAATCTCCCTGTCATCTTGTGCGACATCGCTTCCGGCATTGGCCTCTTGCGCATACTTTAATAAAGCGCGCGCGTGGGCTGAGCCCATCAATCCTTCCGATAACAGGAAGCATACAAGTAAAACGGCCATGTAAAGAGCAAGTCCGCTGAGCCAAGTGCTCCTTCCTGTCTCGCTGCAACGCCCATTTTGATAATTCTGTCCACTCATCTCAACACCTCGATTCATGCTGCTCGGATTACCTAAGCTAGTGAGGCACAGAGGGGCGGTGACGAGGCGAGTCGAAGCGGCGCGTCAAAGCGGGGAAGGCAGTTCGGAATTGATGAAACTTCGGAAGGCGCTTAGATCGAAAGAACGGTCTTAGTCAAATGTCAAGAAAGTCAAGCCTGACGCCTCCTACCCGTACTGTTCTTTGAGACAACCCTCGTGCTCAACCCGCCAACCTCGATTGCAAGCCCAAGTGGTTGAATCGATGGCATCGGAGACACTCTTCTGACGTTACGATCCGTTGGGGCACTACACTAGTCACGCAGAAGCTTAGATTCAATCCATGTACTGCCTCCGTCGATAGTGCGGAAGATTTCGTCGATATCGGGATAATCCGAAGCGTTCACCACCAACCACCCAGTTCTTGAATCTGCGAAGTGTACGCTCAATATTTTGGCGATAGGCGTTCGTATGGTGTTCCAAGACTCACCGCCGTCTTCAGTATGAAGGATCAGTTTTTCCCTTAAGTCCCTAGGTACGAGCCAGGCTTCCCGATCATTTAGAAAGTCCGCATATCTGATCCCTAACTCGCTCGTGCCGGTAAAGGATTGCCAGTTTCGGCCACCGTCGCGAGTCTTAAACACAATACCTCTTGGGTCGAATCTGACATCGAGATCTTGTCGTATCTGCGCAGTGATGAAGCCCAACTTTCTGTTTAGGAACTCTACGGTTGGAAAGTCCACGTCCGCCTGTCTCCAGTCTTCAACCTTGCTTGCCAATTCATGTCCTCGTGAACGCCAACTAAGTCCCGCATCACTCGACTGATATACTTGTCCCTTCTCTCCAACGATCCAGCCATTGTTTCCATCTGCAAACCAAATAGAGTTTAGCCAACCCTTGACTTCGATTCTGCTCAATCGCCAGTTCAAGCCACCATCCTTTGTGCGTAACACTACCGCGTGTTCCGCGGACTCGTGGCCCAACACCCAACCAGTTCTTGGGTCAATGAAATGAATTTTGTCCAGGCTGTCCTCTGTGATTTGCCGTTGTTTGACCCAACTCTTCCCTCCGTCCGTCGTCCTAAAGATCAATCCGCTCGCTCCGGCAATCCATCCAAGGCGACGAGTGACGAAATAGACATCCCTGAGGTAGTGCAAGGGGAAATTGAGCTCTTTCTCCCACTCCGTAAGAAACTGTCTCTCCCACGATTTGCCACCGTCAGAGGTGTGCAAAACGACCGACCGTCTAAGGCGGTTAAGGCGATCTGTACCTTCCTCGCGCACAATAACCCAAACATTACGCTCGTCGAGGACATCGATACTGGATAAACTGAAGCCCCGATCCCGGTCGGCGGGTGCTGGTCGAGGTTCCGTCCGAATCTCTTCATCACCGTAGTCCGAAAGAGAGAGCGTTTGTGGAGACAATTTCGGAGGTGGGAAACCGGGGACACCCCTCGAAACAATCACAAATACGCAGACAGCCCAGAGCAGCGTGCCGGGTTTTTTTATCTTTTCAAAACGCCGTGTCATTGTGATCATAGTTAGGATTTATGCAAGACTTAATGATGAAGTCTTGCAGCCCAAAGGGATCCTTACCATCGTTAGAAAAATCCTTATCGTTGAAGTCAAACAGATGGATGGTTTCGTGCAGCAGTGCGAGCGCCCGCGTTTGATCAAGCTCGATTCGTGATCCTGGCTTAGTTTGAGGACCGAAGAACTCGTTAAAAAGAAATATGTAGCTGAGATCGTAGACCGTACCTACATCCTTTCCTCTCACCTTACGTATCTCGTCGAGTTGACTCAATGAGCCGTCGAACACGGTGTACGTCCTACCGGAGAAGGGCTCCGTACCGGGCACAGATTCGTCCAATCCCTCAGGTTTTGCGTACAAGTTGATGAGTTCTCGTTCAAGCCTCGCACCGTCGATATGACGGCCCTTAATTGTCTTGGAAGCTAGTTTAGCCCGACAGTCTCCGCTGTTAAGCAATGCGATTGCTCCGTCTTTGGCTGTGCTAAGGATACTCAATCTACCTTGGTTAAGACCGGGGTACAGCCGCTTTGGCTTAGGCTCGCCACCACCGCCAGCGTATGGCGGAAGAAGGGGAACATGACAGAAGAACGCACCCCAAATAGGCTCGGAGCAGAATCCGAATTGACCGGTCCCCAACAAGAGTCCAGTCGGATCAACCCCGTCAATCGGATCATTCTGCACATAAATATATCTATTCAGGCTTTGTGGATTATCCAAGACGTAACTACCATCATGTGGATCGGGTCGATTGAATCTTCCTATGC
>JBASRM010000408.1:0-2618 GCA_049273835.1 Blastocatellia bacterium
GGGTCAAGGTGGGCGCTTGTTGTTGGACGTCGATGCCTTGAACAAGTCCTACGACCATTCGGTCGAGGACCCGGTTCCCGGCAGTAATCTCTCTCTCACCATTGATCTGATGATTCAGCATCATGCCGAGAAGGCGCTCGCCGAAGCTGTTCGCTCGACGCGCGCGCGCGGTGGTACGATCGTGGTCCTCCGTCCTCAGACTGGTGAGATTCTGGCGCTTGCCAGCTATCCGTCCTTCGATCCGAACGACATCTCCGAATCAAATGAAAACCAGCGTCGTAACCGAGCGGTCGAGACTGCCTTCGAGCCGGGTTCCATATTCAAGCTGGTGCCCTATGCGGCTGCTCTCGAAGAACGCCTGATCCGCCCCAATACATTGATCGATTGCGGCGGCGGTCAGATTCGAATCGCCGATCGGGTCGTCCACGATCATCCGTACGGTGTGCTGTCCGCCGCGAAGGCGTTGGCGAAATCCTCCAACGTGGCGGCGATCAAAATCGGAATGCAGCTAGGAAATGAAAGGCTCGGCAGGTATATCGAGAGATTCGGCTTTGGCCGTCGCACCGGCATCGAACTCCCTGCAGAGTCGAGGGGACTGCTGCAGCCAGTCAGCGAGTGGGGACCCACAACCATCGGATCTATTCCAATGGGTCACGAAATAGGCGTGACCGCCGTGCAAGCCGCCGCGGCTTATGCGTGCATAGCAAACGGAGGCGAGTGGGTGAAACCTCATATCGTCAGCCGGGTAACCTCCTCGTCTGGAGACCTGCTTGAAGAGCCTCCAATCGAACGGCGTCAGGTCGTGAGTGAGGCTACTGCGGCCACTTTGAAGGCGATGCTCGAAGGCGTGGTCCTTCAAGGGACCGGCAAGGCTGCGCGAGTCGGGGGCTACCGGGCGGCGGGAAAAACCGGTACCGCCCAGAAAGTAGATGAGGCATCGGGACGTTATTCGCAGACTCGTTACGTTGCCTCATTCGCGGGCTTTGCCCCGGTGGACAATCCTGAAGTGGCTTGCGTTGTCTCGATTGATGAACCGGTGGGGGTGCATCTGGGCGGCGCAGTCGCGGCCCCGGTCTTCGCCCGCGTGGTTTCCGAAGCGCTTCACCGCCTCGGCGTGCCACCCGAGAACGATCCGCAGTCGCTGGTTGCCGGTGATTTTCAGATTTATGACACCCCTGGTTTCGTCGCAGACAGCCGGCCTACCGTCCAGGATGAGACCGCTGATGTCCGCCCATCGCTCGACGTCGCCGGCGGAGCCGAAACCGGGGAAGGTGCATCTAAGCGCTACGGCAGCGTGGTGATGCCTGATTTACGTGGAAAAGGAATTCGCGAGGCAGTGGCTATGTGCGCGGCGCAGGGGCTGAAACTCAGGGCGGCAGGCGATGGCGTTGTTTCTTTGCAAAGCCCTTCCCCCGGTGCGCTCGTGCCTCAGGATACAGTTTGTCGGGTGAAGCTTTCGAAGGAGGCCATCAAGAGGATCGCGCTCGATGCTGCTGCAAAGACGTCTTCTACCACCGGTGATTCGCCGCGAGGCAAGGCGGGAAGGACGAATTGAAGCTGGCTGACCTGGCAAAAGAGATAAACGCGATTGCCGCGATAGGGCAGCTCGACCTCGAAGCGCTCGATGTCACCCACGATTCGCGCGTATGCGCGCCCGGATCTGTGTTTGTCGCGATTCGCGGCGAGAGGACTGATGCTCACAAATTTATCTCGCAGGCAGTCGAGAGCGGGGCGATTGCGGTGATCTCGGAGTCAGCGGTTACACTTGAGGGCGGCCCCGCATGGCTGCAGGTCACTGATGCGCGCGTCGCCTTAGCCCAGGCGGCGGCCGCCGTGCACCGGAATCCATCGCGCCGGTTGAAACTGATCGGGGTCACCGGAACCAACGGCAAGACCACCACCGCTCACTTGATTGACTCGATCATTCGGGCGAGCGAAGGAACATCGGCTATGTTCGGTACGATCACCCATCGGGTAGGCGATGAGGCAGCGGTGGCGCAGAACACAACGCCGGAAGCCTCGGACATCCAGCGGATGCTCGCGCGAGCCGTGGATGCGGGCTGCCGATCCGCGGTAATGGAAGTCTCGTCGCATGCGATCGAGCTTCATCGCGCCGATGCCTTGAAGTTCGCGGTCGCGGTGTTTACAAATTTGACGCGCGACCATCTGGACTATCACAGGACGATGGAAGGCTATTTTGCCGCCAAGGAGAAGCTGTTTAACGGGAGCCTTGGTTCACAGCCGGGCGCTTCGGTGATCAACGTCGACGACGAATACGGGCGGAGATTGTTCAGAACCGCCAGGGGCGACCGGATCAGCTTCGGGTTTGGCAATCGAACAGACGTCGGCACGGATAATTTCACTCTGAGTCACGGCGGACTGTCGTTCACCGCGAATACCGCCGTCGGAAAAACCGAGATTGTTTCGCCGCTTATGGGGCGGTTTCACGTTTACAACATTCTGGGGGCGATTGCCGCGGGTTTGGTTCTAGGAGCCAGTTTGGAGGATATAGCCCGTGGAATCGCCGAGTGCCCCACTGTTGCCGGGCGCTTCGAGCAGGTGACGGTTGATGAGTCGCTGCGTCCGCCGTTCGCGGTCATCGTTGACTACGCTCACAC
>JBASRM010000426.1:0-2220 GCA_049273835.1 Blastocatellia bacterium
GGTTCCAGCTCTGTGGATCGACAACGTAGCCGCTCGCCTGATAAGGATCGGCTGACCCGAACCGCCCCACGCTCTGCGAATAGTGCCGATTAACCGCGTAATCAGTGGCACTCTCGACGTCAGCTTCGTAGCTCGTGAAATGATGCTTCTCCTGTGTCCCGCTCCCCGCGAACTCTTCTCCGAACGGCAGATGAGCTTGCCGCCCTAACACGTTTCCACTCGCATCGGGCGCGAGCCTAGTGCCCCACAGGTCGCTCAGATAGTATCTGATCGCCGTGCTCTGCTGCTGGCCCACTGTGTACTGGCGAGTGGCAATCATTCTTCCTTTCAAGGAGATGTACTCCACCTTTGTCGTCCACGGGCCTGCCGCAGTCCCATCATGTTCCGCAATGACGTGGCCATCTTCCCAGATGTAATGGGTCGTGGCGCCTCCCGATACCTTCTTCACTCTTTGGTTCTGATGATCGTAGCTGTACTGCGCAGTCGCCCCTCCGTCCACGCTCACAACCCGGTTCTCTGCGTCGTAGGTGTAAGCGTGAGCGCCATCATGCGTAAGATTCCCAGCAGCGTCATAGGTGTAGTTCACAGTCGAGCCGCCGGTCACGCTCGTAATTCGATTCGTCGGAGCGACGCCGTTCTGTTGCAGCGCGATTGTTTGAATCTGATTCCCGCCGGTCACCGCGTCCCACATTCCCGTTCTGTTACCCCAGCGGTCATATGCAAATCTTCGTTGGACACTCGCTCCGTTGGTCGTTTGAGAAGAGGTCACCAATCTTTTTTGCAAGTCGTATGTGTATCCCGCGCTTTCGGTCGTACTGTCGATCGTTCCACTGATCGAGATCATCTGATGGCTATTGCCTGCGGTCGTGTTCGCCCCGCTTTGCCCGGCGGATGCTTGATAGCTGTAGGAGAGATTCATCAAGCTCGTCCCATTTTTGGATGCGGTCTGCGAAACAAGCTGTGAGCGATTCGTATCAAACCCATAGGTCGCAACGACCCCATTGCCAAACGTGAAACCTGTCTGTCGCGCTTCGACGTTGTAAGTCATGCCATTCGCATAGGGGTTCAACACCTGGTCTTTTAGTGCACCGAGTCGTCCTCGATCATCGTAGGACAAGTTGACCTGCGCTCCTGAAGGATAAGTCAACTTAGTTGTCTGGTTGCCGCCATTATACTCGTAGCTCGTGGTGTAGCTCTTGCTGTCAATGGTCCGCGTGAGTGACGACACCCGGAGGTTACTATCGAACGAGTAGGTTTCGACGGGTGTAAGATTAAGCGATACCGTCGAGAGCGCTCCCCACGTCGTGTAAGAGAGATTGACTGGCGCCGTAGCAGCCGCGCCTGGGGCGTTGGTCGTGTTGTACGAGATCGAACTGACTCGATGCAGCGCGTCGTAAGTGTAGTTCTTCACCGCGCCTCGCGCATCCTGTTTAGTAGCAACCGCACTGAACTCTGTGTATGTGTATTTGCTCGACCACATCGTTCCGGTTCCGTCGTTTATCGTCGCGGATTGTTCGGGGATCAATTCATAGAGCAACCGGCCCACCGCGTCGTATTTGTAACTGCGAGTCTGATTGCCTTGATTCACTACCGTCAGCTTGTCGAGCATATTGTAGCTGTAGCTCGTTTCTTGAGTGAGCGCCCCAGCACCGTCTTGCTCGGTAACTTTGATTAGCCTTCCAAGGCTGTCCACTTCTCGCTTGATCTTGCGGCCTACCTGATCCGTCGCGGTCACCGTAGCTCCGCTGTAGAGATTCTGGACGGTATTGCCGTCCGGCAACGTCGTAATTGTGATGCGCCCGAGCGCGTCATATTGAAATGTCGTAGCCGGTCCGGGAGTCCCACCTGCTATGAATGGATTAGTTCGGCTGACGACTCGTCCCATCGCGTCGTAGCTGGTGTTCACCTGTCCGTTGTTTCTATCCACCGATTGAATCACTCGCCCCCGTCCGTCGTATTGCGCAGTGCTGGTCAATGTCTTCAACACTCCGCCATCGTCGTAGCTCACGCTCGAAGAGGAAGTGAGGTTTCCGTAATCACGACCGGCAGCCGCACTCGCGCCGGTTGGAAGACTAACGCTGCTGGGATTGACACGCGCTCTGCTGCTGCAAAGGAATGCCGTGTATTCGCTCAAGAGGTTGGCACAGTGTGGATGACAATCGACAGACCGCTGACGACGGAAACCTAAGCGCATACTTAACCCTCCTATGAGAAGATCGC
>JBASRM010000436.1:0-1824 GCA_049273835.1 Blastocatellia bacterium
TTGATTGTGGCTACGCAGATCACAGTTGAACTTGACCGCGAGTTTTTCCCTATCAACAGAAAGAGTACGCAGAAGGAGCCCCAAACATGGATCGGTGAAATTAGGCGACAGAATGTTCCCCATAGCGTCCTCGCGGCATTGCAGCGTTTCGTCACTCGGGAAATCGACGTGACATTACGTGCCAAGAAAGCCGTCGCATGTCTACTGTGGATTACCGACAAGTCACTTGCTGAGATTGAGAAGACGCTGACGCAGTTTGGGGGAGGGTCTGATAGTGCCGCTGGTCCGATCAGGAGCGTTAAGGCTAGAACATGTGATTTCCTCCCGGTCGTTGCTGGGATCGCAAAAATTCTTCATCCAGGCCTCGATCTCGACGAGCGTGTCAGCAAACTCCTAACGCGCCTGGAAGTGGGAGTGCCATCTGCTGCTGTCGAGCTTGCCGCACTTGCTGGCAGCAGGCTCGCGCGCGGTGATTACCAGCGGCTGCTGAAGGCCAATCAGTGCACAATCGCGGCCATCGAGCAGAGCTCGAATGAGGAACTGCTTGGCTCACTGAACGGTGACGAACTGAAGCTCGCAATTCTGCGCGATGCGGTACGAATCAGCCGTGAACGGCAAAGCGAACAGACGGCATCGTCACCGGTCCTTCCACCTTACGAGGCCTAAGACTATGGCAGACCTGATCGCTAAGTACCTATCGCAACTCGAACCCGATGAATGGCGTTACACGGCGGCCTTCAGCCCTGAAGTCGAGGCGGCGAATGAGAGGCTGTTCGCACAGGAAACGACGGAAACTGAATCGGCCGAAGTTATTGGCAATTGGCTCCAGGTATTCCAGCCCTGCCTCTTTGGTCGAATCGCGGCCAAACACGGCGCGATCAGCTACTGCATTCTGAACGAAGACGATCTCCGGAAGTCTGACGAGGCAATCAGAGACAGAATCCAAGCAGCGCGCTTAGCATGGACGCGCGACGGGTTCGAAGGCAGGAAGAGCGGTTTCATCATTTTGGCCGTCTCTCCGTTGATCGCCTGCGCAAAGCCATCCCCAATTATGCGGGAACTGGCGCGCCGTCTCTGCTACCTCTATCTAGAGAGCGAAATCACGATGGATCACGTCCATCTTGACGAGATTTATCTTCAGAAGCCGGGGTCGCGCCTGACTACGTGGAAGTGGCATACGGGCGTCAATTATTTTTGCGCACAAGGGGATGGACGCTGGTGGCAGGATCACCGGATTCCAGGCGGCATTGCCTTCTCAGTCAACTCTGTCGGCCATTTGGTGAAGTCTGGAATGATTGCCAACGCTATGAAAGACCTTGAAGCCCTCACGGGCGCGCCCGATGAAGGCTATCCACTTGCCAAGATTGACTCGCTTGAAAAGGCGCTGGAGCTGGCGATGAGAACGATAGGCATGGCTTCGGAGACGGTTTCGGGGAGAGCGACCGAACTGCTCCCCCTCGGGGCAGACCGTAACGAATTGCCGGTGGCAGAATGCCCGGTGAAGCTGTCGAAGCTCCTTGCCGGCAAGAACTACTGCGAGTACAGCGGATGGTATCATACCGATTACACGCTGCCCTCGGAGTACTTCTTGCCTGACATTGAACGCACCGCTGATTTGAAAGTGCACTCGCTCGATTTTACTTACCTGTTTCATGGCAGTATCGACAACCCGGATTTCAGGGTAATGGGCGAGGGACATCAGATCAGGCAATGGGATTCCAAGTCACGACCCGCGGAAACGTTGTTCGAACTGAGCAAGGTAATGAAGGGTGATGAGTCAGAAGTCTTGTTTGAAATGCAGGAGCGACTGGTCAAGGCGATGGC
>JBASRM010000453.1:0-13672 GCA_049273835.1 Blastocatellia bacterium
AATCACGTCTGCAGAGGGAAGTTCCTGCTCGAAGAAATTGCCAGGTTGGAAACTGAACCGGTCGCTCAGCCCATGCAAAGCCACATACTCCTCAAAAATCTCTTTCACCATCGGCAGGTCGAAGTTAGTCCCGTTAAGGTGAGGGTGGGCCAAACCGAGTTGGACCAGCAGCCCGCCCTGGGCGCCTCCGACATCGACCACGGTTTTATGGTTTCCCCAGGGGAATTTCTCGGCGATGGCCCTCGAAGCTCCCATGCTCAATCCGGTCATCGCTCCAAGAAAGAGTGGCAGTCGAGTCGGGTCTGCGTACAACGCTTCGAACAGTCCAGCGCCGCCAGTCTTTGATTCGTTCTGGGGGAGTCCGGTTCGCAGGGCTTCGGTGAGCGAACCCCAGAACGGGTAAAGCCGATCGTTGGCCATTTCGAGCATCCCGCCGATGTAAGACGGTTTCCCGCGAACCAGAAATTGATCCGTCTCGCGCTTGTTGAAATAGCGCTCTCCCTCTCGTTCGAGCATGCCTAACGAAACCAGCGCGTCAAAGAAGTCTCTCGCGCTTCGCGAATGCAATTTCAATCGCTCTGCCAGGTCGGCCGCGTTGAGCGGCCCAGTCGAGAGCTCGGTAAACAGCCCGAGCTCAATAGCGCTCAATAGCGTCTTCGAACCCCAGAATGCGAGTCCGAGTTGCATAATCTGGTCAGGTCCTGTTTCAGTCGGCACGTCGTAGGCTCCTTTGTGAAGAGTATTTACCGTAAAGATTGATCGTACAGCGAGACTATCAAACACGGAAAACTCCGGCAACGCCTGGTAGTGGTGCAAAAGGTGTCTTCCTCTTACTAACGCCGCCACCAACAGACGAAGACAGAACGTCGCACGAAGAAAGCCTTTGTGAATCTTGGAGACTTCGTGACTGAGTGGCAATTTTCTCGGATGTGCTTGCCCCAAAAACAACAGCGAGAGTATAGTTCCGCGCAAGTTTGAGCTCAGCGGGAGGTTACCACATGTTCAGGTTACGTTTCGTCTTCGGCCTCTTACTCTGCTCCGCGGCATTTTGGGCTGGCGGCAAATCATCGGCGAGTGTGGCGCAACTCTCCAGCAACCCGGTCCAAAGTTTATTCACCGCCGCCCAAGCCGCGCGAGGCAATGACCTTTACGCCCAGCGCTGTGCTTCGTGTCATGGGCAAAGCCTGGAAGGCACCACTTCAACTCCGCTGACCGGTCCCCGGTTCATGGGCAAATGGGGTGACGGCAAACACTCGGTTGATGATCTTTATTTTGTTATTCGCACCCAGATGCCGTACGGCGCGGCGGGGACACTTAGCGACCGGCAGTACATCGACGTTCTGGCATTCATCCTTAACCGCAATGGTTATCGACCAGGCACTAAAGAGCTGAGCGCGAGCTCGACAACATTGAAACAGACAACGATCGCTTCTCAAACCAAACAGACCACTGCGGCTCCGGCCGGGTCTCCGGTCGAGAAGCCAAAGGCCAATGAGCAGATCAACATCTCGGCCGGCGCACCGGGAGGCAACCCAACTCAAGCCCAATTAAACGCCGCAAATGCGAGCACCACCGAGTGGCTGATGTCGAATCACGATTACGGGGGTCAACGATTCGTGGACCTGAAGCAGATAAATCGTCAGAACGTCGCGTCACTCAGGCCTGTTGCGATGTATCAAGCGGTAGATACAAACCCGTTTCACTCTAACCCTGTTGTGTCGGGCGGGCTGATGTATATCACCGTGAAGGACTCTACGATCGCGCTGGACGCGGCGACGCTGAAGGTTCGCTGGCGCTACGACCGCCGGCCAAAAGGTAAAGAAGGCTGGCCGTTGAACCGCGGCGTCGCGATAAAGGATGGGATGGTGATTCGAGGGACTCATGATGGCTATCTCATCGCGCTCGATGCCGCCACCGGCAAACTGGTCTGGGACCGCGCGCTTGTCGATATGACAAAGAACGAGGGCGGATTCACGATGGCCCCGGTCGTCTTCGAAGACCTTGTTCTCATTGGGCCGGCCGGAAGCGAGCTTGGAGTAAAGGGTTGGGTCGGCGCGTTTCGATTGTCGAACGGCGAGCCGGTATGGCGATTCAACACTGTGCCGGATGATGGGGAGCCCGGCTCGGAGACGTGGGAGAAAGCGGACGCCAAACTAAAAGGCGGCGGCGCGGTGTGGGCGCCGCTGTCGCTCGATTCCGCCGAAGGCGTCGTCTATGTGCCCGTCGCCAACCCGGCCCCGGATTTCTATGGCGAGGCGCGCCCTGGTAAGAACCTTTACACATGTTCGATGGTGGTGCTCGATGCTCGCACCGGCAAGCTCAAATGGTTCTATCAGCTTGTTTCTCACGATTTGCACGACTGGGACACGACACAAGTTAGCCCGCTTTTCACCACCAACGTAGCAGGTAAGACGCGGAAGCTTGTGGCGACTTCAGGCAAGGATGGATTGTTACACGTGCTGGACCGTGAAACGCGCGAACAGCTTTACGAAGTGCCGGTCACCACCCGGAAAAACACAGACCTGCCTCTTACACGTGAAGGTGTGGCGGCTTGTCCGGGTGTGCTGGGTGGTGTGCAATGGAACGGCCCGGCTTTTAATCCCGGCACCAACATGCTGTACGTAAATGCAGTCGATTGGTGCGCGACGTTTGCCAAGGCCGCTGATGCCCGCCATGTTGAGGGAGCTTTCTACATGGGAGGGACGGTGCGTCAGGAACCACCCGACAAATCGCGGGGCTGGCTTACGGCAATAGACGCGTCGACCGGGGCTGTACGATGGAAGTACGAGTCTTCGCGACCGATGCTCGCGGCGGTGACCACAACTTCGGCGAATCTGATCTTCACCGGCGAGCTGCTCGGTGACTTTATGGCGCTCGATGCAAAGACCGGCGAAGTTCTTTATCGGTTCAACACCGGCGGGCGAATGAACGGCGGGGTAGTGACCTACTCGATCAACGGCAAGCAGTACATCGCCGTGGCTACTGGTGCTGCCAACGGATTCTGGGCGGTGCCGCCCGGTTCGGCGACAGTGATTATCTTCGCCTTGCCAAGTGACGTCGTCGGACAGTGAATTCGAAATCCAGGATCCGGGTTCTCAACCTCCGTTGACTCGCCTTTACGGTTGAGGACCGATTAGTCACCTTTGCGGCATTGTTCCTCGTCCGTCGAACCCGCCACCGTATGACTTCATTTCCAACCCGGGTGTAGATGCGGCTCGCAAGCAGAGTCAGTGGCCGTGTCGAGGTTGCTCGTGGTACCTTGATAGGGATGAAGTTTCGGCAAACAACGCGATTTAGGCTCAATGCGTTTAGTATTCTCTCGTTGCTTGCCGTCGCATGGCTCTCTGTTGCCGGCAGCGTTCTCACGCTGTCTGCCCGAGCTGAACGGGGTGCTGCCGAAACGCCGAGCCTGGTCGCCGCCGTCTCGCTGACTGACTGCGCAGTAAGTCGCATTGAGCTTCGCGTTGGGAATGCAGCGAAGAAGACGCCTCGGCAGCCTATTCCGGTTCCGTCGTCTTCTCCCTGTGCCACGGGCATATCTTTCACCGCAGCCCAGTCTTTGTCGGTCGATCAGGTTGAAGGCTATTCTTCCTTGACGATCCTTGCAATTCCGAATGATCGTGCCCCTCCAACCCTAATCCTCTAGCAGCAAGCACCATCACATTTCATAACAGGAAGCACCTTAAACGTAGAGTCGGTTTATGGGGCCGACTCCTATCTGCTGCAACATGCACGCGAGAGGAAAACACTCATGAGTTCAGAGGGAATTGTAGTCTTGATTCTGGTTGCCATCGCTGTTGGTTTCATTATCTGGGTGAGATCCCGCAGTGAGGGGAAAGAAACGAGTAACGAGCGCCAGGAAACAGAAAACGATTGAAACCACCGGGCGGCTTGCCCGCAAAGGAGTACGCGTGAATCCAATCTGGACAAAGCTAATCGTCGATGCAGTCAACGCGTCCATGAAGAAGTGTCCGCATTGTAAGAAGCCTGCGGCTTATCCTCGAAAGCGGCCAGGGCAGTTTTACACGTGCAAGGCTTGCGGCCACCGGTTCAAAGAAAGAGGTCGATGACTTCCATTGAGCACATACTTGTGGTCGCTTCGATCTTGCTGCTGCTGAGTGTTCTGGCCAGCAAGGCATCGGCGAAGCTCGGCATCCCCGCCTTGTTGCTATTTCTGGTTTTGGGGATGCTTGCGGGCTCGGATGGACCCGGGGGCATCTATTTCGACAATGCCCGGATCGCACAATCTCTGGGGGTGGTAGCACTCGCTCTCATTCTTTTCTCCGGTGGACTTAATACCGAGTGGTCGAGTGTGCGGCCGGTACTCTGGCATGGACTGGCTCTTTCAACCGTTGGAGTGTTCATAACCGCAACGGTGGTTGGATTATTTGCGAAAGCTGTTTTGGGCTTTACCCTACTCGAGGGCGTCCTGCTGGGCGCAATCGTCTCCGCCACCGATGCAGCGGCAGTCTTCTCGGTGCTGAGAGCGAGAAGCGTGGGCCTCAAGGGTCATGTCCGGCCGCTCCTGGAACTCGAGTCCGGCAGCAATGATCCGATGTCGGTGTTTCTAACAACGGGGCTTATCGGCCTCATGACGCAACCTGAATCCAGCGCCTTCGGGCTCATCCCGATCTTCATTCAACAAATGGCTCTGGGAGCTGCGATTGGTTATGTGCTGGGCAGGCTCACGGTCTTAATTACCAATCGTCTCGGGCTGGAGTTCGAGGGGCTTTATCCGGTGTTGACGCTCTCGATGATTCTTTTGACCTACGGGGCGAGCCACTCCCTGGGAGGAAATGGGTTCCTGGCGGTGTACATAGCCGGGCTGGTTATGGGAAAGAGTGATTTTATCCACAAGAAAAGCGTGATGCGGTTTCACGATGGGCTCGCCTGGTTGATGCAGATAGCGATGTTCCTTGCACTCGGTCTTCTGGTATTTCCCTCGCGTCTTTTACCTATCGTCGCCCTCGGTCTACTTGCATCCCTGTTTCTGATATTTGTTGCGCGGCCGGTCAGCGTCTTTGTTACGCTGGCTTTCAGCAAAATGGGATTCAATGAAAAGGTGATGATCTCATGGGTCGGGTTGCGTGGTGCGGTGCCAATCGTGCTTGCAACCTTTCCGCTCCTTGCGGGTATGCCAAAAGCCGAGATGATCTTCGATCTCGTTTTTTTTATTGTCCTGACTTCCATCCTTTTGCAGGGAACAACGATTCCTCTTTTCGCAAGATGGCTCAGATTGGAAGCTCCCCTTCAGATAAGCGCTAACTACCCTCTGGAGCTAGATCCTACCGCCGGTATCACAAGCGAGCTTGTCAATTTGAACGTACCGGCCGATTCAATACTAGTTGGAAAGAAAATAGTCGACGGAGATTTCCCCAAAGGTGCTCTGATTGTCCTGGTTGGGCGACAGGACACTTTCATTGCGCCGAAAGGCGGAACGGTTATCAAGGCGGACGACCGGCTGCTTGTGCTAGCTGATGAAGAGGACCTTAACAAAACCCGTGCTCTGATCGAAACCAGGGGCTTGTAACCAGGCCTTCGCCAGCGAGTAAATGCCAGCCTTTAATGCAGTCCTGTGTTGCCCGCCACTCTATGGCTCAGTGATTACGACTGGCGAGTGAAGAAAGGCCATAGATATAGGACCAATACTCAATGTCGTTGATAATTGGTACGGGCCGACTTAGAATCGCACCGGAGACTATCAATGACCTCCACCGGACCATTTAATCGAATCGTGTTGATCGTCCTCGACAGCGCCGGCATAGGAGAGATGCCGGATGCGGAAGCCTATGGCGACACAGGAGCGGACACGCTTGGCCATGCACTCGGGTCTCGGCCGGTTCACATTCCGAATTTGCGAAACCTCGGTCTTGCGAACATCAGGCGACTGCCTGTTGATCCGGTTGAAGAACCACACGGCGTGTTTGGTAAGGCAGCAACCGCTTCAAGGGGGAAAGATACGACGACGGGTCATTGGGAGATGGGGGGAATCATAACAGCTAAGGCGTTCCCGACTTATCCAAAAGGTTTTCCGGCGCGTGTCATCGAACCATTCGAACGCGCCATAGGGCGGAGGGTGCTGGGTAACAAGCCCGCTTCCGGGACTGAAATCATCAAAGAGCTTGGCGCGGAGCACGTTCAAACCGGCCGTCCAATTGTTTACACATCGGCAGACAGCGTCTTTCAGATAGCGGCTCACGAACGGGTGGTGGCGCTCGAGGAGCTGTATCGTTGGTGCGAGATCGCTCGCGAGTTGTTGACCGGCGAAGATGAGGTCGGGCGAGTTATCGCCCGCCCGTTCGTAGGCGAGCCTGGCAGCTTCAAACGAACAGAAGCGCGGCGGGACTATGCCATCGATCCTCCCGAAGAGACGCTCCTGGACCGCCTCAAGGCGGCCGGTCTCGCGGTAGCCGCAGTCGGGAAGATTGGTTCGATTTTTTGCCATCGAGGAACGACTGAAGAACTTGCTGCCGGAAACAACAACGCCAGCATCGATCAAACGCTTCACGCGCTTCAAGAAACCGGCCGAGGCTTGATCTTCACTAATCTGGTTGACTTTGACATGCTCTACGGCCATCGCAACGACGTGGAAGGCTATGCGCGCGCGCTGGAAGATTTCGACCGTCGTCTACCGGAGCTCAAACAAGCGATGCGGGAGGACGATCTGATGATGTTAACGGCGGACCATGGTTGCGATCCGGGAGATTTGTCTACCGATCACACGCGCGAGTATGTTCCGGTGCTTGCATCCGGGCGTCGCGTTCGCGCAGGGTTCGACCTGGGCGCTCGAGCATCTCTGGCGGATATTGGGCAGACTATCGCCGAGAACTTCGGGTTGACTCTGCAAGCAGGTCGAAGTTTCCTACGAGAGATTGTGGCAGACGATTCAAAGATCAGTTCCGCGAAGTCTCCGGCTGCTTCGAACTAAGAAGTTCTTTTTATGAAGTTGCGCATTGCCCTTTCAATTGTCCTATCACTCTGCTCGCAAGCGCGGGTTTTGCAATTCACTACGCTAATCCAGGACGGGGCGACCTCAAAGACGCAAAAGGTCGATGAGATCACACGTCTGTTGGACAGGATCAAGAGCAAATCGTCCGCCGAGCGACGCGAAGCAATTGATCAACTGGCCGAATCGGGCGACCCGCGGGCGGTTGAACCGCTGATCGCTGCCTTAAAGGACCAAGATCCGGACGTTCGCGCTTCGGTTGCAAATGCGCTTGGGCAGCTCGGCGACAAACGAGCCAACGACGCGTTGATCTCAATGCTCAACGACGAGGTGTCATTCGTGCGCGCAGCCGCCGCCCGGGTACTGGGCCAGCTTGGCGACCCGCGCACTCTTGATGCATTGACTGGTGCTCTAAAAGATGGGAACTCGACGGTTCGGGGGGCGGCGGCAATGGGGCTTGGATCGTTGAAAGAAGCGCGCGCGGTGCCGGCGTTGATGATCGCGGTCAGGGATGAGGCGCCGGACGTGAGGTCGGCAGTGGCAGCAGCGTTGGGAGATCTTCGCGACAAGCGAGCAGTCGCGTCGCTGGTGCAAGCGCTCAAAGACGAATATCGGATGGTAAAGCTTGCGGCTGCGCTTGCACTTGCCGACATCGGCGATAAGCAAGCTGTGACAGCGCTGAGCGAGGCGGTCGCGAACGAAAAGGATGAAGAGACGAGGGCCCAAATGAAGGAAGCGCTTCAAAGATTGTCGGCTTCTCCAGACTAATCATAGCCCGGGTCAGGAGCCCGATCAGGACCAACGAATGACTGCAGAGTCCTCTATTCCTCGTGGCTGGTGTTGCGCTTGCGAAGGCTCTTTCGAGCACGCCGGCGGGCAACCTGTGACTTCAGACGGCGACGCTCGCCCGGTTTCAGGTAGAAGGCGTGCTTCTTGGTGTCGGTGATAATTCCTTCGCGGGCTACTTGCCGCTTGAAGCGTCTGATTGCGCTTTCTATGCTCTCGTTATCGTGAACCTTTACTTGTGCCACTCAAAACCTCCCAAATCATTTGCAGACCGAAAAGCTTACACAACGGGCAACGCGAGTGTCAATGTTTTGATGGCTTTGACCCCCTCCGCGGCTAAGCTTGTCTAATACAGGTCCAGCCAATAAACTACAGCCCGTGATGATAGAACGCATCCATCAGATCGCGCGCGAAAGCATTGACATCAAAAAGGCGTTCTTCGATTCTCACGCAGAGACGATTGCGCGCGCCGCCCAAATCATCATCTCGGCGCTTAAAGACGGCGGCAAAGTGCTGATCTTCGGAAATGGGGGTTCGGCGGCAGACGCTCAGCACATCGCCGCCGAACTCGTGAATAGACTCAATTACGATCGTCCGCCTATCGCGGCGATTGCGCTCACGACGGACACTTCAATTCTGACTTCGGTTGGGAATGATTCGTCATTTGATGATTTGTTCGAGAGGCAGTTGCGGGCGTTGGGGCGGCGGGGCGACGTAGCGGTTGCGATTTCTACCAGCGGCAACTCCCCCAATGTCCTGCGCGCAGTCAGCGCCGCCGGCGAACTGGGCATCAAAACAATCGCACTGGCGGGACGGAACGGAGGGAGGCTTGCTGACACGGCCGATCTAGCCCTTATTGTCAACGCTGACTCAACGCAGCGGATTCAGGAGACTCATATTACGATCGGACACATCCTGTGCGAACTGATTGAGGACGCGCTGTACGGAGGATCGCCGACGAACACCTGAAGCGTGGGTAAGAACAATTGAGTCCTGGTTAACTCGTTCACTGCGGCTCGTTGGCCGTTGAATCATGTCGCGATACAAGCTTGAGCCTATCGATCTCGGCCGGATTGCCACATATCCGCTTGCGTCCCGTCCGAGCAAGGTGTCCAACGAGGACTTCGCGAAACCGATCGCCGGCGGGTCATCGTTGAAGGAATTTCTGGATAGCCTGCCGAACATTCTTGCCGTGCGCGAAATGCGCGAGCTTGCGAAAGCAATCAAAGAAGCCAAGCAGAATAATCGCGCGATTATCGTCGGGCTCGGGGGCCACGTAATCAAGACCGGGTTGGCTCCGCTGTTGATTGACTTGATGCGACGAGGCTATGTCAGCGCTTTTGCGATGAACGGCTCGGCGATGATTCACGATTTCGAGATCGCGCTGGTAGGAGCGACCTCTGAAGATGTAGATGCGACGCTTGGCTCGGGAAACTTCGGAATGGCCGAAGAGACCGGCCGGTTGATTAACGAAGCAATAGTTGCGGGAGCTAAGGACCATATCGGGATGGGCGAAACGATTGGACGTCAACTTCAGCTCCTGGCGCCCGCATTCGCGGATAAGTCGATGCTTCATGCAGCCTACGAAGCAAACCTGCCGGTTACGGTGCACGTTGCGATTGGGACGGACATTGTTCACATACACCCGTCGGCTGACGGCGCAAGCACGGGCCAGACGAGCCAACGGGATTTTCGGCTGCTGTGTTCACTGGTGCGGCAACTTGATGACGGCGGCGTCTACTTGAACCTCGGGTCGGCCGTGGTGTTGCCCGAGGTGTTTTTGAAGACGGTTACAGTAGTTCGCAATCTCGGCTTCAAGCTTCAAAAGTTTTACACGGCAAACTTCGATTTCATTCAGCAGTATCGCCCGCTTACCAACGTGGTGCGCCGCCCGGTCGCCCCAAGCGGTCGCGGGTTCTCATTCATCGGACACCACGAAATCCTGATTCCGCTGCTGGCGGCGACTATTATTACGGCGGAGTCCTGAACTGCACAGCGCAAGCTGATTCTGTAGGTCAATCGATGGCAAGACCACGGATCGCTATCTTGATTTCCGGCCGCGGATCTAACATGGTTGCTTTGCTTGATGCGATTCGGGAGGGGCGGCTGGATGCTGAACCTGCGGTCGTTATCAGCAACGTGGATTCAGCAGCGGGACTGGTGAAGGCTCGCGAGCGCGGCGTAGATACGTTGGTAATAAGTCATCGGGGCCGCAATCGCGAAGAGCATGACAATGAAATCGTCGCCGAGCTAAAGCACCGAGACGTAGCGCTTGTGTGCCTCGCCGGGTACATGAGATTGCTCGGCCCTACTTTTCTTCGCTCCTTCGAGAATCGCATACTCAACATCCATCCATCCCTGCTGCCTGCTTTTCCTGGCATCGATGCCCAGCGGCAAGCGCTCGAGCACGGTGTCAAAATAACCGGTTGCACGGTGCACATTGTCGACGAGGACCTGGATCACGGTCCAATTGTAATGCAAAGAGCCGTCGAGGTGCTTGATGGTGATACGGTCGAGACACTGTCCGCCCGCATACTCGAGGAGGAGCATCGAATATATCCGGAAGCAGTTGCAAGAGTCCTCGGCGAAGGGTTTCACCTTGATGGGCGCCGAACGTACTCGGCGTTGTGACCTCTTGGTTACTCGAATGAAAGAGATGATGGCAACGACCCGCGTGTCGGACTGCCTCGAAAGGACGATTCTACCAGCGTTATATAATCGGGTCGTTGCCTGTGGATTAGATTCACTTTGACCCCTCTACGGGTTGCCTTGAAGCTGAAGGGAAACGCACGGAGCCGCTGTTGGCTTTTGAAGCTGGCTGACGTTGCCTCAAAAGCGAACAGCGGCTCTCAGTTACTCAATGGAGAATTGGAAGGTATTTGATTGGCTGCCGTCCGGATTGACCACATAGACCTGGTGGAGTCCCGGCTTTTGTTTCCTCTTCTGCGTTATCAACCTCGTTCCGTCGAGCGTAGCTGTTAAGCCTTCGCCGTCAACGTATACAATCGCACCATCTTCAAAGTCTCGACCGGAAACGAACACCTTCTTTTTTCTGAATTCCACGCCGCTGATTAAGGGCGGTAAACCGGGCTGACGTACCACAAGCATTAGAGTGGCTTGAGAGGCATTCCCTGCTGAATCGCGGACCTGTGCTACGAAGGAGAAGTCTCCGGGTACGTCGGCCTTGCCGAACACCAGACCGCTCATCCCCAACTGGATTCCGGGAGGCATTTGACCGCCAACCAGACTCCATTGATAACCACCTGTCCCGCCTTTCGCCTCGAGGTTGGTTGAGTAATCGCGGTTAATCGATGTGGATGGGATCTCAGAAGTCGATATGTTTAGTTTCACCCCGGCCGACCCGCCCGGGTAGACCGACGTAATGCCTCGAACGTCGTCTCCAGTCAGTGACGCACAACGATTGTCGAAGTGTACATAAGCCGCCATCGTCGCGCTTGCATCTGATGAATGCCCAAGCCCGAGCGCATGTCCCATCTCGTGTGTGGCTACTTCCTGAACCTGGCAACGAGTCGTAAAGTTACAGAATGCGTAAGGGTTGAAGGACATGTTTGCTTCGACAGCCTTGCCGTATGTGACGCCGCCAATCGTCTTCTTGGTGTCTGGCAGGTACCTGACGATCCCAGAAACGGCTACCAGCCCGGAGCAGCTCTGAGATACAGCGAAGTAATTGTCGCAGTTGTTAAACGAAATCGTGTTCAAGCGGTCGGCGAGTTGAATTCCACAGCCGCCTGTCGGACCGCCGTAGTTGACGCGAAGCGAAGCGCCGGAGCTGGACCACGCGTTCATCGCCGCTTGCATATCCTCGGCGACCTGCGAGAGACCCGGCGAGCCGGATGGATTTACGTAGAAGACAACTGGTTGATTGCTGTCGGGCTCGAACCAACGGGCAGGGCTGCCAGGATTCAAAAGAACCCACTGAGGAGTCATCTCAAATCCAGGTCGGCCGAACTCTAACGGTTCGGGGAGAACTGGGATGTCCGAATAGTATTTCATCTCGAACGCCCGCATACTTTTTCGGTTAGCTTCCAATAACCCGTTAACCATTTTCATATACGAATCAAGTTCACTGCGATTGGTTCCGTTGTGCCCCGAAGCAGCCATGATCTCGACGTTTTCACCCTCCAACTGCCGCTCTACAAACACGCGTCCCGAAAGCGGATCGCGATTGATGTTGAACTTGCCGAGCAAACCTTGATGGACTCGCAGTGCTCCATCGGGCCAGGTGTTGAGGTACACCAGAACTTCCTGTCCGGCTTGGAAGCTTGGCATGCCAAAGATCAATGTTCCGTGGTCCCTCGTCTCGCCGCCCAGTTCCTTGATGACTACTTCGCGCGCTGCGATTTTACCTTTGATCACAGCCGTGACTTGCAGGCGAATGTACGTATAAACGAGCTCGGTATCGGCATCCACTGCTGTTGAGAGTCCGAGTACCTGGCCCGTGAGGATCGCGCGTGATTCCACAACCATTTCCGCATCCCGAGGTACGACAGCGGTGGTTGCGTGGGCTGCTTCGCCGCAGACAACTACCAGGGCGCAACTCAGGAGTGTGAGGAGTCTTCGTTTTAACATAGGTTCCCTGATTTGAAATCCAGGTGAAAGAAGCGCAATGGGAGCAGCAAAACCTTGTACTGGGGCGGCACGCTTGAGGCAAAGATGAGGCCACCTGCAACGAGCCGGCTACCGTTAAAACAAAGCTTGAATCAGAGCGAGAATGATGACCCGTTCTTGGTATGGCCTAATGGCGGAGGGTCTGGGGTGAGTGGACGGCGAAGACAGACGCAACTGTCGAGGTTGCTCGAACTTCGGGGAGATTGATGGCGCGGTGGGCTACAAACGTCTGAAGCCGCGCCCTGATTGGTTGACAAGGCGCGGCGTCGTTTTTTGGCACGTCAAGATGATTCGATCAGCCGAAGTCGGTCACCGATCTGATCGAATCGAGAAGGTGATTGGATGAGTCGTGACCATCCCAATCTCGGTACCGCTTCTTAGCTCGGCCTCATTTCCTTTTGTGAGCATTACACCGGCGACGCCGGCTCCGGCGCCGATGATTGCTCCAATACCGGCGCCCTTACCGCCGCCAATCGCGCCGCCCAGCACAGCTCCTCCCACGGTGCCGCCGCCGATGTAAGTGATGTTCCGCTTCTCGGATGAATTTCCGCTTACTTCGTTTTCCGAATCGACCTTGCCCGCCCGAGCGTCTTGTAACTCTGTTAGCGCACCGTCAAGCTGATGACGAGTGCCGTCGGGCACGACCACCGCGTCAAATTGCAATCCAAGCTGTCCCTCCCGACCTCGCGTGCGAGCCGGTGCGACCGATGTAACCCGGCCTTCAACAATCGAGCCGGCTGGTACTACTTCAATGCCGTTCGCATAAACCGGTGTCACTACGGTCGCCTGGAAACGATCGCCTACGCGCGACGTTCCGGAGTTGACGGTCTGATTCATCCGTAGTCGGAAGTACTGGTTTTGAGGCAGCGTGTAAGTGGCGAAAACAGGGCCGACGATCGCCGCGTTTGCGCCGGCATTTTGCAAAGCGGTTGTCTTAGCCGCGAGCGTCCGGGACTTGCTTCGCGCCTTGCGGCTCAATGTCGGTTTACAATTGCAGGCTCGCTTCTTTTGCGCGGCAAAGGCAACGGAGTCGGACAGCGGGGCCAGGATAGTGATCGAAATGGCGGCGGCTGCTACGGCAGAGATGATACGTCGGTTCATAGTTCCTCCTGGACGTGGTTCGTGCTAAGAGCAAAAAAAGAAGATTTTTCGGCGGTGTTGGGATGACGGGCGCTTGCCGGAGTGTTGCCTTCGGGATCAAACAGTTCAAAAGGAATTGTTGTTTGGTGGGTATCTTTGAGTAAAAGCGGTGTGGCCGCCAGGCTGGCCGATGGGCTCCGCCCTCGGGCAGGCACTGCAGCGCTATTCAGC
>JBASRM010000455.1:0-2385 GCA_049273835.1 Blastocatellia bacterium
ATGTCTAGCAAGCGGGTCAGCGGGCGAAGCTCAGCGGTCGTTTTTGGAAACCTCGGAGCGAACGCATAGCTTTCAGGTCGTCTGTCGCGACGTGCTTCACGAAGATGGTTTGGTGCGCCACGATCCCGATAAGCTGGCGCGATTGCTTTTGGAGATCCATCAAACCGCCACCTTCGCGATGGGATGACGCTTACGCACCCTCGGCCGGGTTTATTGATATCCTCTCAACTTTACGCGGCTGGAGTTCCTGTCAATCAAACAAATTCCTCGCGCCAACCCACAGCCAGAGAGTAGAATCAGAACCTGTAAGCCTCGCTCAGAACGACACGAGATCACCGCGCGTTGAAACCGCGGCCATCGATTCTGAGTTCCGGCTGGCGACTTTAGACCGCGCAGGCCGCGGTCGCGGAGTGATCAATGACGGATGTTCTGGTTTTGGCGGCGGGGCTGGGAACTCGGATGAAGTCCCGGCGAGCGAAGGTTTTGCACGAGCTTGCCGGCCGGCCTTTGGTCGCACATGTGCTGCGCGCCGCCTTGGACCTCGCTCCTGAAGCCATTTTTGCGGTGGTCGGTTACCAGGCCGAGGAAGTCGGGCGTGCGGTACGAGAAGAAGTTAACCGTTTGATCGAAACGGGCACCGAGGCGCGGACGGATGTGCATGTTGTTCAACAGAGTGAACAGCGCGGGACAGGACATGCGGTCATGGCAGCGAGGAGCTCGCTTTCAGGCCGCATCGGTCAGCTTGTGATAATTGCCGGTGATGTTCCTTTAATTGAAGGCGAGACGCTCAAGCATCTAGTGGGGACGCATACCGCCGAGAAGAATCACGCGACGGTGTTGACGGTGAAGATGGATGATCCCACCGGCTATGGCCGAATCATCCGAGGTAGCGACACCCGATTTCTGAAGTGTGTCGAGCAAAAAGATGGCTCTCCTGAGGAGCTTGCAGTTCGAGAGGTGGGAGTAAGCATCTACTGTTTTGACATCCCGGCGCTCCTCGCAGCGCTCGATCATTTGACGACTGATAATGCGCAAGGTGAGTACTACCTCACGGACGTTCCCAGGGTGATGCTTTCTCAGGGACAAAGGGTCGGACTGTTGTGCCACTCGAATGCTGAAGAAGTGCTCGGTGTGAACACCCGTGTCGAGCTTGCGGACCTGGAGCGCACGCTGCGCGAAAGGAAGCTTCGTGAGCTCATGCTTGCGGGGGTAACAATCATCGATCCTGCGACCACTTATATCCATCAAGAGGTCCAGATTGGTCAGGATTCAGTGATTCATCCGCAAGTAATTATCGAGGGCCCCAGCCGCGCCGGTTCGGGTTGCACGATACATTCGTGGACGCGAATCAGGAATGTCCAGATGGGAGACGACGTCGTCATCCGCAATTCAAGTGTGATTGAAGACAGTATTATCCGTGATGGCGCAACCGTGGGCCCGTTTGCTCGGCTCCGCGCCGGCGCCGAGATCGGAGAAAACGCAGGCATTGGCAATTTTGTGGAAGTTAAGAAATCCAGGATAGGACGCGGCACAAAGGCTTCGCACTTGACGTATCTCGGTGACGCCACCCTTGGCGAGCGCGTAAACATCGGGGCGGGAACGGTGACCTGCAATTACGATGGCGTGCGTAAGAACGAGACGATTATCGAAGATGACGTGAAGATCGGGAGCGACACGATGCTGATCGCTCCAGTGCGGGTCGGGCGCGGATCGGTCACCGGCGCGGGGAGTGTCGTAACAAAGGACGTACCGCCGGATTCGCTGGTGGCCGGCGTCCCGGCGGTCGTAAAGAAGAAGCTCAAGTGAGGATCTCAAGATCGCGAAAAGGCGGAAGGAAGGAAGAAGCAAGATGTGCGGAATAGTAGGTTATGTTGGTGACAAGCAAGTGGTCGGAGTGATTCTGGACGGACTCAAGAAACTGGAATACCGTGGCTATGATTCGGCCGGGATTGCCGTGGTCGACGAGGACGGGCAGCTGACAATCCGTCGCGCTGAGGGCAAGTTGCGGAATTTAGAGGAGGCCATCCGCTTAAGACCGCTCGACGGCACCTACGGAATAGGACATACCAGGTGGGCCACTCACGGGCGGCCTACGGAAGAGAACGCGCATCCACATCGCGACTGTTCAGGCCATGTTGTAGTGGTGCACAACGGGATCATCGAAAACTTTCTGCCGCTCAAGCGCAAGCTTCAGTCTGAAGATCACACCTTTGTCACCGAGACCGACACCGAGGTAATCGCCCATCTGATCGAGAAGTATCTCAACGAAGGGGAACCCACGCTCGAAGCAGGCGTACGACGAGCGGTTGCCGATCTTCGGGGCATTTACGCGCTGGCGATAATGTCTTCCAATGAACCTGAGAAGATCGTTGCCGTCCGCCAGGG
>JBASRM010000479.1:0-9970 GCA_049273835.1 Blastocatellia bacterium
TCCTCGAACCAATAGAGTTTCCAGACGGCAGCAAGCCGGTTCCAGTTGCGAAAACGCCGGTTCATCTGAGCAAGACACCCGCCGATGCGTGTCGCCGGCCTCCGACATTGGGTGAGCATACCGGCGAGGTGCTTCGCGAACTTGGCTTCACTGCCGAAGAGATTGCTGCCCTTCGAGAATCAAAGGCCATCTAGAATCGGGGAGGACTCATGCCAACACGAATCATCGAAGGTATCGACGAGCTCAAAAGCCTGATCGGGCAGGAGGTCGCCGCAAGCGACTGGTTCGAAGTCTCCCAGTCGCGCATAAACGATTTCGCAAACGCCACCGAAGACCATCAATGGATTCATATCGACGTCGAGCGCGCGCAGAGCGAGTCTCCGTTTCACTCCACGATAGCCCACGGATTCTTGACGCTCTCACTGTTGCCTCATCTGGCCGCGCAAGCGCTAAAGGTCCAGGGCGATTTCAAGATGGGAATCAACTATGGTTTGAACCGGCTCCGGTTTGTTTCTCCGGTGCTTGCCGGTTCACGCATCCGCGCAAGGTTCACCCTTCAATCAGTAGAAGACGTCGCCGGCGGCGCCCAGATCACCTGGTCGGTGACGTGCGAAACGGAAGGCGGCCAGAAGCCCGCGCTGGTGGCTGAGTGGCTGGTCCGATACTACCAGTGATATAAAACACGAAGGCACAACGACGCCAGGGTGAGAAGGTTTTCTGGGTCTTGTTACCTTTGTGTTCTGACAATCATACGTATGGTACTCAGACATCGAGTGCGCGCGCGCAACACGTCTCCCGACTCCGAAAACAAGATCCACGATGATGCGACTGCCGCGAGCTTCGGCTTTCGCGGCGCCCTGGTCCCGGGCATAACCGTCTACGCTTATATGACTGTTCCGATCGTCGAGAAGTTCGGGCTGGCGTGGCTCGAGCGAGGCTCGATGCAGGTCAAGTTTCATCAGCCTTTTTACAACGGCGATCAGGTGAATATCACGGCTGAAGCAGACGCAGGCGATCCAATCAAAATCGCCGTCACCGCCGCGCGCGAGGACGGCACCGTATGCGCGACCGCTCTTGCGGCGGTCAACGATCGATCTGCCTGGCTTGGCGAGCCGGCACTCGAAGACTATCCGGAAGCCGGTTCGCCGCCGGGTGATGCGCGGCCTGTTCCGTCACCCGAGTCACTCCTGCCGGGCGGCTTGCTGGGGACAGTGGCTGAGATAGTCCGTGCACCTGATTCAGCGGTGCTTGAAAGCCTCGATGAGCGCTTGCCGATTTACCGGGGCGACGAAGCCGTCGCTCACCCGTTTAATTTGCTTCGCTTGTCGAATCAGATCTTGATGAGCAATTTTCAGCTGGGTCCCTGGATTCACGCGGCGAGCGACTTGATAAACTGGAGCACGGCTCGCGACGGCGAGAAGATTTCAGTCAGAGGACGCATCGCGGATCGCTTCGACCGCAAAGGCCATGAGTTCGTTGTGCTGGAGGTGCTGCTCGTCGCCGGTGAGAGCCGGGTTGTTCAGCAAGTGCGGCACACGGCGATCTATCGCCCGCGAATCAATCAAATTGAGAATCCTTGACTCGCCGAAAACCGCTCTGCTATATCTCGCGCGGAGAAAGCATGCCTGGAATAACATCTTTCGGAGCTTACATTCCGTTCTATCGCCTTGCTCACACAGAGATTGCTCGAGCCTGGGGTGGGCGCGCCGGGGAGGGCGAGCGCGCTGTCGCCAACGTCGATGAAGACTCGATAACCATGGCAGTCGAAGCCGTTCGCGACTTGCTCGCCCGCGGGGACGGGAGCGCAGTTGACGGCCTGTTGTTCGCCAGCACCACGTCGCCTTACGCGGAGAAGCAGGCGTCTGCGGTAATCGCGATCGCCGCGGACCTGCGGCAAGACCTCCGCACAGCCGACTACACCAGTTCGCTGAGATCGGCTACCACAGCCACTTTGGCGGCCATCGATTCGGTAAAGGCGGGCTCCGCGTCCAACATCATCATCACATCAGCCGACACCCGGCTTGCTCCGCCCAAATCGGCCGGCGAGCGTCTGTTCGGCGATGCGGCTTCGGCCATTGCCGTCGGGCGCGAACGAGTCATCGCGGAGCTCATCGGCAGCCACTCGACCGTGGACGAGATGACTGATGTGTGGCGAGGCGGCCGCGATCGGTTCGTATCGGGATGGGAGGAACGGTTCGCCATCACCCAGGGTTATCAGCGAGTCGTGCGGCAAACCGTTTCTGACCTGTTCGAGCGCACCGCGATTGGCCCGTCCGAGATTTCGAAAGCGATATTCTACGCACCGGACGCCGGCACGCTTGCGGGTACGGCGAAAAGCCTGGGTATCAGGGCCGAGCAGATTCCCGACCACCTATTCTCAAGGGTCGGCAACACCGGAACCGCGATGCCCCTGCTGGTTCTCTCGGCGGTACTCGAAGAGGCGCGAGCGGGCGAGAAGCTGCTGGTGGTCGGCTACGGCTCGGGCTGCGACGCTTTGATGTTTGAAGTAACCGGCGAAATCGAAAACGCGAAAGCGGTTGCCGGCCGGATCGGAGTCAAGGGACATCTGGCATCGAAGGCTTACCTGGACAGCTACGAACGTTACGCGAAGTTCCGCGAGCTGATCAATACTGAAGCCGCGCGCCGCCAGGCCCCGTCCGCATCGGTCCCGCAAATCTGGCGAAGACGCGATGACATCTATCGTCTGCAAGGCTATCGATGCTTGAACTGCGGCAAGGTTCAGTATCCGCAACAGCGGGTATGCATAAGCTGCCAGTCGAAAGACAACTTTGAAAGCGTGAAGCTTGCCGATAAGCGGGCGACCTTGTTCACCTTCACCGTTGACTTTTTGAATGCCGACCCGGATCCGCCAAGCGTTATGACGGTGGTTGATTTCGAGGGCGGCGGGCGAGGTTACTTAATGATGACTGATCGGAATCCTGCCGAGGTGAGAATCGATCAGACTGTCGAGATGACATTCAGGCGAATGTACGAAGCTGAAGGTTTCACGAATTATTACTGGAAGTGCCGGCCACTCAGGAGTGAGTGATGGGTCGTGCGAACGCCCGCTCCTAATTCCCCGGAACCAACCCGATCTCACGGCGTCTAATGAAATGGGCGCAAGATGCAAAGTAGGCGGCTTGCGCCGTTCTAGATCCAGCTAGGTGCTCCAGCCCGCTCCTCACAAAATAACAAGGAGATAACCTATGAAAGCTCCGATCAGAGTTCTGATAGGCGTTTTGCTGTGCGCCTTCTCCCTCGCCTGTTCTTTCGAAGGCCGCATCGTCGAGGCTAGATCCAACGGCCCAGTGGTTCGCCAACCTAGAATCGTTGTCGCCTCGACCAAGGCGCGTCCCGAATGGCGTTTGGGCTCGCCCGTCGCCCACGGCAACCTCACCGTCTTCCCTGTACTGGCCGACGAAACAACCAGTACCGAAGGATTCATTACCCTGGACCAGGGTCTGCGAACCGGGAAAGTAACCATCACCGAGATAGGCGCGAATGGCAGCTCGATTACGATCAGACCGAATCAACAGAGAGGCGACCAGGCTGAAGTCAACCGGCTTATGGTAACCAACAACTCAGGCAAGACGCTGGTCTTGATTGCCGGCGAGGTCGTAGTCGGTGGAAAACAGGATCGAATTGTCGGGCACGATTGCCTGGTCTCATCTTCGGGGAAGCCGGCGCCGATCGATGTCTTTTGTGTCGAACACGGTAGATGGCAGGCAGGGGTGGCGTTCGGACAGAGTCAGCGCACTGGTCAAGGCGGCGCGAACGAGGTCGTTTCGTTTTCCAGTTCGGTCATGGCGTTGCCGCGAGTGCGTGAGAAGGCCCAGGCCAGGAAGGATCAAGGTCAGGTCTGGTCGGAAGTTTCGAAGGTCGAAAGAGAAAACGGCGTCAGCTCTTCAACTGGCACGCTCAACAACGTGTACGCCGATAAACAGGTGAACGCGAAGCTTGCCGCCTTCGACAAGGCGTTGGGCCCCAGCCTGGTCGCCAAGAACATCGTTGGCGCGGTTGTGGTAATCGGCGGTGAGGTAGTCTCCGCCGATGTATTCGCGAACCCTGAGCTGTTTCAAGCGTACTGGCCAAAGCTTCTGAAGTCATATGCGCTGCAAGCGGTGAGCTCAGGAAAGAGCGCCAGTCAGAAAGTTGATAGGGCAAGTGCTGAAGCTTTTCTGGCGAATGCCGACGCTTCGATCTCTTCTGACGGAACGAATGGCGTTTATAAACTAAGCGAGCGCAACGCAGCGACCGACGCGAGCTTCGAATTGGTGAGCGATACAATCAACAGCAGCTTGATTCACTTCAACCGTGTAAATAAAAAGTGAGGAGTTTCACCATCCGAGGCGGTTGACGACCACCTTGCCGTTGTTGATCACGACGACCACGTCTTGAATCGCGGTGATGTCAGCAATCGGGTCGCGCTCGATCGCGATGAAGTCGGCTTCCATTCCCGGTTTGATCGACCCGGTTCGTTTTTCAACCGCAATGCAAACAGCGGCAACGGACGTCGCCGCTTTGATCGCATCCATTGGCGGCATGCCAATGTTTACCAACTCGATTATCTCGTGTGGAATTCGTCGAGTGCTGGTTGCGGTGTAGCCGGTGTCGGTGCCCGCGACTATCTTCACACCCATCTTCCACGCATGAGCGGTCGTCTCACGAAGGCGCGGCAGCATCGCGCGCCCTCGAATCGCGAGAATAGGATTGTCATAATCGCCGCCGACGTCGATCAAGTCCAGCACTGTTGCTATGGTCGGCACCAGATAAGCGCCGCGCTCCTTCATAAGCGCCAGCGTACTGTCGCTCAAGTATGTGCCGTGTTCGATCGAACGGACACCGGCGCGCACAGCGGCGGCTGCCCCTTCATCGCCGTGGGCGTGTGCCGCAACGTACACTCCGGACTTGCGTGCCTCGTCAACCGCGGCTGTCAACTCATCATCGGTGAACACTCGTTTCCGGGGATCGGTGTCGGGCAAGCCGGCGCGCTCGGTTGCCATTATCTTTATTACCCCGGCGCCGTGTTCTATCATCGCGCGCACCATCCTGCGAACTTTCTCAGTCCCGGTCACTCCGCTCATAAGATCTCTCATCTTCGGAATGTCCAGGAACAATTCTTCCGCGGGCCGCGGACGAACGTGATAGCCTGCACCGACGATGTCGGGGAGATCGGCGACTCCCGCGTGATTGAGCTCGCCGATACCGATGTCCACAAAGTGGTTCACGCCGAGACAACGGACGGTCGTGGCGCCTGACGCGAGAGCTCTTCGAGCAGCCGTCATATCCGCAAGATGAGCGTGAGCGTCAACGAAGCCGGGAAGCAGCCATTTTCCTTTCAGGTCGATCACCGTAGCGCCGGCGGGAAGCTCCGCTCTGCCGGTCGCCACTTTTTCGATTCGCCCGTCCCGTACAACGACCGTCGCGTCTTTGAGCGGCGCCGGCGATACTCCATCGATTACGTTGGCGTGCGTGAGGACGAAGTAGCTCTGAGCATCATTCTGTGCGCTCGGCGACCTGGAACCGAGGGTCGTCATCAGGGATAGGCAGATAAGTAAAAAGATCATCTTCTTCATGATGGGCCTTCAATTCGCGCGCGATTAGGGCGCGATCTTATCACCGGTGCCGCTGCGTCTCAAGAAACGTCGTACCGGCGTCGTACCGTAGACTGTCTAGCTTGCGGCTCAGGCATCCGCAGACCAGACAGTCTACGCTACATCGAGGTCCGCACAACTCAGCTTGAAATCCCCGGCGGATGCCGCTAGCTTACACGCTTGCCTGATGGTCGTGAGTTTCATTCAACCAGACAAGGACGATTTAAATGCAACGATTTATTGACGGCTGGCACAGCCCCAGCCTGAACAAGCATACCGAGATAGTAACCTACGGCCACTTCGGGTTCCCTCTATTGATGTTTCCAACCGCGGCGGCAGACTACCTTGAATACGAACGCTTCTACGTGATCGATGCGATCCAGAGCCCTATCGAAGCCGGCAAGGTCAAGATCTTTTCCATAAACAGCATCAACCGAGAAAGCTGGCTCAACGACGAGTTGCATCCCAAATACAAGGCGCTGCGCCAGGTCCAATACAACAACTACATCGCCAACGAAGTAGTGCCGTACATCTGGAACAGTTGTCAGGGCCGGTTTGGAATCATAACCGCGGGCGCCAGCCTGGGCGCATTTCACTGCGCCAATCAGCTTTTCCGCCGGCCCGATCTCTTTGCCGGCTGCATAGCTATGAGCGGCGCGTTCGACATTCGAGGCTACTACCGGGGTGACTATTACGACGAAAACGTTTACTTCAACAACCCGGTTGACTATCTGCCGAACCTGGGCGGCGCGGAGCTTGAAGCGCTTCAACACAAGGAGCACATCCACATCGTCACCGGCCAGGGCAATTATGAAAACCCGGACGCATCGCGCAGATTGTCGGGCATCCTTTCCCACAAGGGCATTCCCCATGAGCTGGACCTATGGGGATATGATATGCCCCACGACTGGCCCACCTGGCGCGAGATGATGCGCTTCTATCTGCAGTCGAAATTCTAGCGCGGCTGAGGATCGAGTCCGATGGCAACGCTCGACGATCAGGTGATTGTAGTGACCGGCGCCTCGGCCGGAATCGGGGAAGCGACTGCAAGAAGGCTGGCGCGCGGGGGGGCCATCGTTGTAATCACCGCGCGTCGCGCTGATAAATTAGAAGCGCTCAAACGTGACATTGAATCTTCAAACGGCCGCTCGCTTGCGATAACCAGCGATGTCACTTCCCAACAAGACCGCGAGCGACTCGTGCAGGAAACCATGCGCGCGTTTGGCAGGATCGATGTGCTGGTCAATAATGCCGGTTACGGTCAGCGGGGGCCTGTCGAGCTTGTGCCGGTCGATGCCATCAGGCAGAACTTCGAGACCAATCTTTTTTCTCTGATCGCGCTCACCCAGCTTGTCATTCCGATCATGCGCGCCCAACAAAGCGGGCGAATAATTAACATCAGCTCGGTTGCCGGACGTATTGCGCGACCGCTGTCTTCGGTGTATGACGCCACTAAGCATGCTCTTGAAGCTATTTCCGACGGAATGCGGGGTGAGCTTGCGCCGTTCGGCATCCAGGTCGTGATCGTTGAACCCGGATTCATCACCACCGAGTTTATGGGCGTCGCCAATGACAACGCAAGGCCAATCCTGGACAACCCCGGTCCGTACGGCGACGCGGTAGAGCGGTTGTCCGGAATAATTCAGCGGCTGCGAAAGATGGCAGGCCGTCCCGAGGACATTGCCGAGGTCGTCTTCAAAGCGCTGGTTGCACGGAAGCCGCGGGCTCGCTACGCCGCTCCGGGCCACGCGCGGTTTGCGCTGGCTGCGAAACGCGTGCTGCCGTCGCGGCTTTTCGACTACGTGATGAGCCGGTAGGAGAACGGTGATCCTAAACAAGCTCCGTAGACAGTCGAACACTCGCTCAACCGAAACGCATAATGGCCGATCAACCCATAAGCCCTGAACTCCACGACGCGGAGGAGCAAATCGAGCGTCGCAGCGCCGTCTTCAAAAAAGAACTTGGCCTGACCGATCTTGCTCTCACTCAGATCCTGTTCATCATCGGTCTTCCCTGGGTAGGGATCGCCGGCAAGCTCGGCCCGTCGCACATCATCTTCTGGCTGCTGGCGATCGCGTTGTTTTATCTCCCATCGGCAGCAGTGGTGATCTATCTCAACCGGTTGATGCCGCTTGAAGGCGGTTTGTATCAGTGGGCCAAACTCGGGTTCAACAGCTTCATGGGTTTCATGGTGGGATGGAATCTTTGGTTATTTGTAATACTCAACTGCTCGGAGATCGGCTTACAGGCTGCGACCAGCCTCTCGTATGCAATCGGGCCGCGGGGCAGTTGGATGGCTGGAAGCAAGCTGTTCATCTCACTCCTCAACACCTTCATTATAGGCTTGCTGGTGGTGGTCACCATTCTCGGGCTCGGCGTCGGCAAGTGGTTACACAAAGCCGGCGGCGTCACGATGCTGCTGACTTTCGGGCTGCTTCTCGCGCTGCCGATTTTGAACTACGCGCGCGGGACAATCGGTGAGTATCGTCCGCTTGCTACTGCGATGCCGGCGCTGTCGTTGTTCAGCTTGAACATTTTGGGCAAGCTCGGGTTTGGCGCGCTAGGCGGATTCGAATACGTCGCTATTCACGCGGGGGAGTGCCGCGATCCGGTGCGGACGATCGGGCGCTCGGTCGCCGTAGCAGCTCCGCTCATCGCGGTGATGTTCATACTTGGGACGAGCTCTGTGCTGGCCCTTGTGTCTTCTGAGAACATCGATCTGATCGGACCAATCCCGCAGGTCCTGCGGCTTGGATTCGGCAAGCTGGGCTTCGCCGCGCAGATAGTGCCGTTCGCCATCATCGCCTTCCTCGGGATTCGAATCGCCCAGTCGAGCGTTCAATTCGCGGGCAACACTCGCTTGCCGATGGTAGCCGGTTGGGACCGCCTGCTCCCGCAATGGTTCACGCGTCTTCACCCGAAGCGCAAGACGCCGGTCAACTCGATCATCTTCGTCGGCGCCGCGACGCTCGGGATAGGGCTCGTTGGGCTGATCGGAGTGGGTGAGCAGGAAGCCTTTCAGCTCCTATGGAATGCGAGCGGGATTTTCTACGCGCTGACTTATTTGGTGATGTTTGCGATCCCGCTTGTTGGGGCAAAGGGAATGGGCGGGCGCGCGCCCTTCTGGCTGCAGCTTGCCTCGCTCTCGGGCTTTCTGATGACGCTTTTGTATGTGGCCCTTTCGATTCTGCCGGTGATCCAGGTTGAAAGCCCTTTCGCATTCGCAGTCAAGATCACCACCGTTATCGTGGTCACGAACCTGATCGGGGCGTCTGTATTTTTGATCGCCGAAAGAAGAAGAAAGCTGCGAACTGACGAATCACCTTAACCCGCTGATTGCCGCTGACTGACGTAACGCAGATTCTTGCTGATCGGGGCAAATCTGCGGACCGAAGGCTGCGAAGATCGCCGGTGAATTTGTATTAGATCAAGTACCAATTAACCGCTGATTGCCGCTGACTGACGTAAACGCAGATTCTCGCTGATCCGCGCAAATCTGCGGACCAAAGGCTGCGAAGATCAGCGGTGAATTGTGGCTTGAGCTTAGCCGGCGTGGTAGAATCCTCAATCGTTAAGAAACATCCCGCGAGAAAGTGCGACGAGTAGCAGGCGAATCCGCAACTGTTGCTGAGGTTTGAAGAATGATTGAAGAACTAAGACAGAAATACGAAGACCTGGCCGCCCGTGCGGCGGAGTTGCGGAGGTTTCTTTGACCCTGAAACCAAACAGACTGCGCTGTCGCGAATAGAAGAAGAATCCGCGAAGCCCGATTTCTGGAACGACCAGGAACGCGCTCAAAAGGTCCTCCGTCAACGCAGCCGCCTCGAAGCCGCCACCCGAAAAGCTGAACAATTCCGGCGCGATGTCGAAGACGCCGCCGTCCTCATCGAATTCGCCGCCGAGGATGAGGCCTCGCTCAACGAACTGCAAACGGTCGTCGAACGGCTCGAACGCGAAGTCGAAGAAGCCGAGACCGAGATGCTGCTCTCCGGCCCCAACGACACGCGCGACGCGATAGTTACCATCAACGCCGGCGCCGGCGGGACCGACGCTCAGGATTGGGCCGGGATGCTGCTGAGGATGTATCTGCGTTGGGCTGAGCGCCGCGGTTTCAAAACTGACCTCGTCGACGAGCAGCCAGGCAAGGAAGCCGGCATAAAAGGCGCGACGTTCACCGTAGCGGGCGAATATGCTTACGGATTGCTCTCGGCTGAAGCCGGCGTGCATCGACTGGTCAGGCTGAGCCCGTTCAACGCGGGATCGAGCCGCGAGACCAGCTTCGCTTCGGTGTTCGTCTATCCGGAGATAGACGAAGACATCGAGATCGAAGTGAATGAGAAAGACTTGCGAGTGGACACTTATCGCTCATCTGGAGC
>JBASRM010000504.1:0-3540 GCA_049273835.1 Blastocatellia bacterium
GTGTCGGCACTGGGGACGTTTTGAGCATCAAGCTGTCGGTGCGAATAGCAGTTGGTGTGTCAGGCCACCGGAGCGGCACAGCTCGGCTGTGGTTCAACGACAGCGCTGCCAACAGTAGCTTCGACGCGACCATCGGCGGTGTTGCTAACAGCTACTTCCTGCTGGATGGTTTAACGCTGGGCACGTCTGCCGGAGCAGGACCGAAGAAGACAATCGACGTCTTCGTAGACCGTGCGATGGGTGGCAATCCGTTCAAGCCGTTCGGAACCTGGACTAAGACATTCTGATGGAAATAGGTCGCTCCTAAAGGAGTACGGATATCGCCGGAGGTTCCTGCTATAGACAGGTTATCTACGAGATGGCGGCGCCGTAGTTAGACGCTGCAATTCATTACCATCATGCTGACAAAGTCCTTTGGGAAGGACTCCATAGAATAGCAAGTCTTCTCGCAACCAGGAGGATTAGCAGATGAGTAACAAAAGGTTAGGGAGGAGCCTGACGCTTTGGCTAGTGACATTCGTCGCGCTACTCGCGGCAATGGCAGGGCGCGTAAGCACGCAAGTGGAGGATATTACTGCTCCGCGGTTGGTTGCGTTCAGTCGCAGCCCCACGCCAATAGATGTAAGCGCCGGTTCCCAGGACGTAACATTCACTCTGCGAATCACCGACGATTTGTCTGGCTTTCAATTCGGAGTCTTTGAAATCACAAGCCCGTCAGGTCAACAGACCAAGAACACCTGCTGCGTGGCGTTCCCACGCGTCTCAGGAGATGCTCAGGATGGCATATATCAGTTCATTCTGACATTTCCTCAATTCAGCGAGGCGGGTAGCTGGCACGTCAGATTTATAAGCTTGCAGGATGTTGTAGGCAATGGCAGGACTCTTTCTGAGTCCGACTTCATTGCGCTCGGCTTCCCTGCCACGTGGGAAGTAACTGGAGGGCCAGACCTTGTCGCCCCAAACCTGACAAGTTTTAACATCAATCCGACGACAATTGACGTCAATGACGGTCCAAAGAACGTAACATTCACTCTAGGAATTACCGATGAGCTATCGGGCTTTCAATTCGGTGTTTTTGAATTCGTAAGTCCATCAGGACAGCAAAGAAAGAATACCTGCTGCAGCACATTTCCTCGTATTTTGGGAAACGCCAACAATGGTGTGTACGAGATCATTTTGACATTCCCTCATTTCAGTGAGGAAGGTAGCTGGCGCGTCAGTTCTTTAAGCCTGCAGGATGCGGTCGGCAATAACAGGCTTCTTCGCGAGTCTGACTTTATGGCGATGAGTTTCCCCACTACGTTGCAGATCCTTTCAGATCCTGACGACACTACTCCACCAGCGTTGTTGGCTTTTAGCATCAGTCCAACGGCGATTAATACGACCACCAGTTCCCAGGACGTGACATTCACTCTGCGAATCACCGACGATTTGTCTGGCTTTCAATTCGGGGTCTTCGGGATCGGAAGCCCGTCAGGTCAACAGAGCAAGAACACCTGCTGCGTGACGTTCCCTCGCATCTCAGGAGATCCTCAGGATGGCATATATCAGTTCGCTTTGAGATTTCCTCAATTCAGCGAGGTGGGAACCTGGCACGTCAGTTTCGTAAGCTTGCAAGATGTTGTAGGCAATGGCAGGACTCTTTCTGAAGCCGACTTCACTGCGCTCGGGTTTCCTACCACCTTGGAGATTACTCAGAACCAACCGCCAGTGGCAAGATGCCGAAGTGTGACCATCCAAGCAGGAGAAAGCTGTGCTGCGGATGCTTCAATCGATAATGGCTCCTTTGATCTGGATAGCGGGGATATGATCGCCCTTACACAATCGCCTGCCGGTCCTTATCCAGTTGGCATGACATCGGTGACATTGACAGTGACCGATAATCATGGAGCTTCGAGCCAATGCTCTGCCACGGTAACCGTGAATCCTCCTCAACTGACGACGCTCGGCCCGGCCAATCTCTGGCTCGGTCTGAAGAACAGCGACGACGTGGGTACCAGGTTCGACCTTCTGGCCGAAGTGCTCAAGAATGGCTCGCCTATAGGTTCGGGGCAACTCAACGGCGTAGCTGGAGGGGGCAGTGGGTTTAACAACGCGGTGTTGAGGACGGTCAATCTTGCGCTGTCGGCGCCAGGGGATGTCTGCTCAGGCGACACCTTGAGCATCAAGCTGTCGGTGCGCATCGCTGTTGGTGTGTCAGGCCACAGAAGCGGCACAGCTCGGCTGTGGTTCAACGACAGCGCTGCCAACACCCGCTTCGGCGCAATCATCGGTGGAGTAGGTCAAGATTACTTTATGCTGGATAGTTTCACGCTCGGCTCCGCCGCCGGGCCGGGACCGAAGAGGACTATAGACGTCTTCGTAGACCGCGCTGTGGGTGGCAATCCATTCAAACCGTTTGGAACGTGGACCAAAACGTTCTGATGCGACTGCCTGATATGGTGATTGCTCGCGAGCGAAGTTGATCAATGCTATCCGGGACTGCCAACCCCGCATAGGAAAGCTACTTCTAGAGTTACCGGCGGTGATCATATCGCAATCGCCGTGGGCGGCTCCGTGACTGTGCAATCATCCTGATCGAGAGGAAACCTCGGTCGAATGTTCCGACTGGAGTCTGAGGTCTTGGAGAAAGTTCTAAATTCGTCAAGCCGCACGAGCGCGGATTACACAAGTATCGAGCTCGCACACAGGAGGATTGGCAAATGAGTAACAAAAAGCTGGGGAGCCCATCTCTGTGGCTAGTGACATTCGTTGCGCTTCTCTTCGCATCGCCAGGGAGCGTGAACTCCCAAGTGCAGGATGTTACTCCTCCGAGTCTCATAGAGTTAAGTTTCAGCCCAACGAGTATAGACGTCGGCGCCGGGTCACAGACGGTCACGGTCAACGCGCGAATCACGGACGCGCTAGCGGGCTATCAGTCCGGCTCGGTTCATTTCAGAAGCCCATCGGGCCAACAACTCAGATTCGGCGACTTGGGGACGGCTCAGAGGATATCCGGAGACGCCCTGGATGGCACTTTCGAGACGACGGTGACGTTCCAGCAGTTCAATGAGGCCGGCACATGGATGCTGAATGTATTTCTGATTGATGCTGTCGGCAACAGCAGGTTTTTTACCGATCTCGATCTTGCCGCTCTCGGCTTTCCGACGCAATTACAGGTTGCGGGAGGACCGGACCTCGCGCCTCCCCATTTGGTGGAGTCAAGTTTCAGCCCGGCGAGCATAGACGTCAGCACGGGATCACAGATAGTGACGTTGAATGCCAGGATCACGGACGCGTTATCGGGTTATCAGTCAGGCTCGCTTCATTTCAGGAGCCCCTCGGGACAACAACTGAGATTTGGCGATCTGGGTGCAAATCAGCGAATATCGGGAGACACGTTTGACGGGACCTACCAGACTACTGTGACGTTCCAGCAGTTCAGCGAAGCGGGGACATGGAAGCTGAATGTATTTGTAATTGATGCCGTCGGCAACAGCAGGTTTATATCCGATTCTGAGCTTGCAAACCTGGGCTTCTCTACCCAGCTAGAGGTCACCG
>JBASRM010000517.1:0-8233 GCA_049273835.1 Blastocatellia bacterium
GTCCCGCGTTCTGAGTTCAAGCTTTAGCTTGCCGGCTTCGTTCTAAGTCCCGCGTTCTGAGTTCAAGCTTTAGCTTGCCCGCTTTGTTCTAAGTCCCGCGTTCTGAGTTCAAGCTTTAGCTTGCCAGTTGCGTTCTAAGTCGCTTGTCCCCAAGTAAAGATCGCATTGGCGTAAGTTTCGGGCGCTTCAAGACCGACAAGATGCCCGGCGTTCGGGATCGTTTCCACCTGTGCGCCCGCAATCTTCTCGCGGAAGATGTTGGCATACATCGGTGAGATGAAACGATCCTCTTCGCCCCACACTATGAGGGTCGGCGCCTTGATCCGCCAGAGCCGACGTTCGAGCCCGCTTTCCGGAATCGGAAAAAGAAATTTGGCCACCGTGCGAAAGCCGCGCGACATGCCGATGAGCGTCTCAATCTGCTCCTGGGTACGATCATCCTTGTTGCTGAAGAGTTGAGTGAGCGAGAGCATCTGCTGCGCCGCCGGGCCGCTCATATCATGGAAGAGAAAGGGCGCCAGCTCGTGAACCATGCAGCCAAAGAGATCAACTACCGGCGCTTCGTCCCGCCATAGTCCGACGGGAGCAGCAAGCACCAGACGGCCGATCTCCCGTGGCCGCAGTGCAGCCATCTCCGCCGCCATCCAGCCGCCAAGCGATTCTCCAACGACATAGGGGCGGTCTAGGCCAAGCGCTTCAATGACATCGAAGCCGTGCAGGAAGAGATCAAATTGATCTTCGAGATACTCGAGCCCGGTTGATTGACCGAACCCGGGCAACAGCGGCGCAAATACATGGTACTTGCGCGCGAGCAACGGCAGCGCGCCATCCCACGCGGCTATTCCGCCCGCACCGTGAAGGAAGAGGAGCGGCTGACCCTCACCGGCTTCAAGGACTTCGATGGCCGGCCGCGCGGTCCCAAGATTGAGCAGGGTAGATCGCGGAGTATCGCTCATGCCTCTACCTCCATCGGACGTTCGGCTTGCAATCGCACTGCCGAGTTGTGACTGCCGGGTTGTTCGCGCTTGTCGGAGGGCAAAGCCTTTGGCCACCAGTGATCTTCCCACTCGTTCCAGATCGAACGCACGTGCGGGATCACTTCAGTCGCAAACAAGTAAGTCGAACGGTTCGTCAGATCCATCGGCGCGGAACCAATATGAAGGGCTACGCCGAGATGACCGCAGCGCAAGCTTTTCGCGAGCTCTTCCACCTGATGGCGCACGGTCGCGGGCGAACCGGCGATGATGTAGCCGCCATCGACCAGCTCCTTCCAACTTTTGTTCCCGCCCATGTTCAACGAGGTGTTCCCCGCCTGCGCAACCACACCGGCGCGGATCGAAGCTTCGGTCATATAACCCGGCGGCCCCATCATCCCGGGATAAAGATGCAGACACTTGTTGAAAAAGTAATTCACGTGAGGCCACCACTCTCGTTCGGCCGCTTCATCAGTGTCGCTCACGCAGATCTGTTGAAAGAAAGTACAACTGTAAGGATTCGGCTCTTTGCCGAGCGCCGCCATGCGATCCCAATAGCCCTCGAGCACCTTTCTCGCTCGTTTATAGCCGCTGAACGAAAGATAGCTGTAGTTGTAGCCCAGCTCGGCGCAGAAGTCCCAGGTCTCAATTGAGCCGGTCCCCGGAATCCATATCGGCGGGTTTGGCTTCTGAATCGGCTGAGGCCAGATGTTCACGTAGCGCAGCTTCGTGTATTTTCCATTCCACGCAAAGGGTTCTCGAGTTCGCCAGGCCTTGAGGATCAGATCGTGCGCTTCGCGATACTTGTCGCGGAGCGTCACCGGGTTTTGCCCATAACAGAAATTGACGTCCATCGGCGTGCCCACAGGAAACCCGGCGATCAGTCTTCCGCCCGAGAGCACGTCGAGCATGGCAAATTCCTCCGCCACTCGAGTCGGGGGATTGTAGAGCGCTATTGAATTGCCCAACACCAATATCATCGCGTTTGAAGTGCGCCGCGCGAGCGCCGCGGCCATCAGATTTGGCGAGGGCATCAGGCCGTAACCGTTTTGATGATGCTCATTGACCCCAACCGCGTCGAAGCCGAGTTGGTCGGCATATTCGAGCATGTCCAGATATTCATTGTAGAGAGTGTGCCCGCGCTCAGGATCGTAAAGTGCATTTGGCAAGTCTACCCATACCCCGTGGTAGCGCTCGCGGAAATCTTCCGGGAGCCAGCGATAAGGCATTAGATGGAACCAGTTGAATTTCATAGTGGTATCCTCGGGAGCATTCTGAACGACGTTCTGACGTATGTTCTGAGTTCAACCTTTAGCTTGCGGCGAACTCAGCTAATGTTTCGCATGCGATTCAATCACGCGAGCGAGGCGGTCATTGTATGACGAGTAGCTTCGAAAGCAAAGCCGCCATTGATCATTGGCTCGATACGTGGTTTCCTTATGGCTCAACCAATGCAACCGTTGCTCTGGTGCAGACCCAACACTAAGCCTAAACCCTGAGGTGATGATGAACTTAAAGACGCGTTTGGTAACGATTCTCCTGGTTGCGATACTGACCGCAGTAAATGCGCCGGCTCAGACAAAGGAAACCGGTGCCTTGCTTGACCTGGACGTTTTTGCCGCGCAGGTCCTCAAAGAATTCGAGGTACCCGGTCTTGGTATCGCAATCGTCAAAGACGGCAAGGTCCTGCTCGCGAAAGGGTACGGCGTGCGCAAGCTTGGCGAACAGGCTCCGGTCGATGAAAACACACTGTTTGGGATCGCTTCCAACACTAAAGCGTTCACATCCGCGGCGCTGGCGATGCTTGTCGACGAGGGAAAGATTCGTTGGGACGATCCGGTCGTCAAACACTTATCCGGCTTTCAGCTCTATGATCCCTACGTGACGCGCGAGATGACGATTCGCGATCTGCTGACTCATCGCAGCGGGCTCGGATTAGGCGCGGGTGATCTGCTGTGGTGGCCGCCGACCGATTACTCACGCGAAGAGATCATCAGGCGATTTCGATTTGTGAAGCCGGCTACAAGCTTCCGCAGCCGATACGCTTATGACAATGTGCTGTACATGGTCGCGGGCCAGCTCGTCGCCGCGGTGACTGGAAAGAGCTGGGACGACGTTATCAAGGAGCGGATCTTCGTTCCCCTGGGGATGACCGCAAGCAGCACGGCCATCGCAGAGCTGCTTTCGAGCGGGAATGCAGCGGCTCCGCATGCAAAGTTCGAGGGACGGGTGCAAAGTGTCGCGCCTCAACCGCTGGACAACGTCGGCCCGGCTGGATCGATCAACTCGAGCGTTGCGGAAATGGCGAAGTGGTTGATAGCTCAACTAAACCGAGGGCAGATCGGTGAAGGGCATCGGCTATTCAGCGAACGGCAGAGCCGCGAGATGTGGTCGGCTCAAACGATTACGCCTCTGTCGGAGCCGCCTTCGCATCTAGCCGCGCTGCGGGCAAACTTTTCGGCTTACGGGCTGGGATGGGGATTGACCGAGTACCGGGGATTCAAGACCGTGTCTCACACCGGCGGGTTGTTGGGTTATGTCTCGCGAGTAACGCTTGTTCCGGAATTGAATCTTGGAGTGGTGGTGCTGACAAATCAACAATCCGGAGGTGCGTTTCAAGCGTTGACCTACAAGGTGCTCGATCACTACATGAAGGCGCCGGCGACCGATTGGGTGGCGGCGTTCAAGAAATCCGAAGAGATGGGTCAGGCTCGCGCGGCAGAAGTTGAGAAGCAACAAGCTTCGACGCGAGCGACTGACTCGAAACCCTCGCTGCCACTTGCCAGATACGCCGGCCGCTACACCGACCCGTGGTACGGAGACATCACTATCAGCATGGAAAACGGAAAGCTGGCGTTGCGTTTTAGCCGCACACCCCTTCTGGTCGGGGCGCTTGAGCACTGGCAATACGACACCTTCGTCGCGCGCTGGCGAGACCGCGGCCTCGAGGCAGACGCGTTTGTGACGTTTGCGCTCAAACCCGACGGCAGCATCGATCAGATAAAGATGGCCGCGGTGTCCCCGTTAACTGATTTCAGCTTCGACTTTCAGGATCTGCTGTTCACTCCGGCGGCGGCAACGGGAGATCGCAGGCAGTGATTCAACCTATCCTTGATACCCTGATCGAATTAGAGTTGCCAATCTCAGCAAACTCGCAGTGGAAGGATATTCTTTTGGAAAGGAAATTGAGAAATGTCTGAATGGACATTTGCGCAGAGTGAGCCCTCAGACGAGCTTGCTCGACTTCACTACTTTTCGATGAAGAAGTGTCAGCCCGATGGCGACGTTGAATTCATCATAACGGTGAAGGAGTACATCGAGCGAAACCAATATCACATGAAGTTTTTTGCGCAAGCCGATAAACAGACCAATCAGTCAACCGCACCGTTTACTCCGTGCGGCTGGGGCGAATCGCTTCTTCAGGCTTTGAGCGAGTGTGTCAGGGCAATTCACCGCTTCCCGTATCAAGGCGGTCAGGCTCCGCGGTAGCAGATTGGGGATTACTCAAGTTCGCCTGCGCTCCATTGCCCCTTTAACTGCCACGGCAATCGGTGAGCCTTGCAACGCGGCCGGCGTGCCAGCCTCCGAGGAAGATTCTGTCTTTTTCCACACACTTCGCATTCGCCTGCTGCGCGACGCTGCGCCCTTACGATTTCCAGAGCATCTTCTTCTTTCTCCAATCGCCTTAACTCCGCCAGCTCGCGCGCAAGGCTTTCAGCTTCCTGGCGCATTAACATCGCACGTTCCTCTCCCGCTTTCACCTCGGCGTATTCCTCTTCGGTCAGCAGAGCCTTCAGCCACAGCTGAACGTCGCGGCTCGCGAGCGCCATCCATTGGCCCTTTGGGCTGAACGCGACCGGATGCCAACTGATCTCACTGAACCACAGCGTCTTTATCAAACGTCCGCTCGATACCTTCCAGATTCTGATCGTCTGGCCCAGGCTTCCTCCTGCGACCAGCTCGCCGTTGGGACTGAAAGCTACCGAGGTCACGTCGTTGATGTGTCCTGTCAGAGTTCGAATCTCCCGGGTGGTTTCTACGTCCCAGATCCTCACCATCTTGTCTTCGCCCCCCGATGCCAGCAGGCACCCATCCGGGCTGTAAGCGAGCGACGCAACACCCTGGGTATGTCCTTCGAAGGTCTTGATCTCGCGGCCCGTGTCGACACCCCAGAGCTTGATCGTTCGATCAAGGCTTCCGGAAGCGATGTACCGGCCGTCTGGACTGAAGACAGTTGAAGTCACTGGCCGCTCGTGCCCTTCCATCGGTTGCACTTCGCGCCCGGTAATCGCTCTCCATAACCTGACCGTCGAATCGGTGCTGCCCGAAGCCAGCCAGACGCCATCCGGGCTGAAGGTCACCGCCCGCACTTCGCCATCGTGACCATCGAGAGTTCTGATTTCGCGACCCGAGTACACGTCCCAGAGTTTGATTGTGCGATCGCGGCTGCCTGAAGCAAGACACTGACTGTCCGGGCTGAATGAGATCGAGTTGACGCTTGCGCTGTGGCCTCGCAACGCGCACAACGGCAATCCGCTGTCAACCTCCCAGATCTTGATTCCCTCGTAAAGGAATCCCGACGCGACGAGCCGGCCGTCGGGACTGATTGCCACAGATCGCACATAGTCCCGGGTGCCGATGTCGTACTGCTTGTAAAAGAGATCGTATATCCCGCGCAATTCCTGTTGCATCTTGGAGAGGGCGCCCATGAATTGAATGCCGGTCCTGTAGGTCTTCGCCGCGGCCAGTTGCTGCTCGACATTCTGAAACATGCTGGATAGCGTTTGCCTCTTCTCAGGGGTTGCAACCACGTATCGTCTCAGCATGGTTGCGTCACGGCTTACCTCGGCAAGCTTTGCCTGGACGGGTTGCATCAGCCGGTCGAGCAAGGCTTGAACATCGGGGCGAACTGAATCGAATACTTCATCGCCCTTTGCGCGTTCGTAATACCGTGGGTCTCCTTTGATTGCAATCTCGAGGCTTCCGACCGCGGTGTGAGTATCCTTCAGGATCGCGGCCAGGGAGGCTTTCTGGTAATGCGCTTCGAACAGTTGTGGGTTGAGCGCTATCGCTTCGCCGAGGTGTTCAAGCCCTTCGTTGAAAAGCTTCTGAATGGAGCAGACAACGCCGGCGAACAAGTGAGCCTCCGCGGCCTGGCGCAGGTGGCTGGGACGCGAGTACTTGGCGGCCTTGCGAAAATATTCGAGCGAGTTGGTGAGATTGATCAGATGGTATAGACAGATGTTCGCGATCGATCGAAGAACGGCAAAGTCGGGATAATTGCGTTTCTCGGCTTCCAGAAAATCGGCCAGCGCCTCTTCGTACCATCCATTCAGATAAGCCTTCTCGGCACGGCTTCGAAAAGCGCGAGCCTCCCGTTCGAACTCTGCTAACCGGATTTCATGGAGGATGTTGCTGAGCGTCTCCTCCTGCATCTCGAGCTTCCAAATTACGTCTCCGAGGAGAAAGTTGAAATCGGCGTTGAGTTGATCGAGTCCGCCCGCGAGGCTTTCAAGGTCAAACTCGATGCTGTGACTGGAATCCGTAGCGCCGTAGTTCAAGCCTCGCCCGAGCGCCCCTAGCCCCGATTCGACTGCAATCTGATAATCCGCCGCGCTCAAGCCAATTTGCATGGCGCCCGGGTGCACGAGCGATTCTTCAAGGCCTGCGGCGTGTTGGGCCAGGGCCCTTTCAAAGCAGGCAAGAGACTCGCGGCCACCAATGTAGTCTTCCCAGGATTGTTGACCTAGATACACAGCGGCGAGTCCCATTGGTAAGATTCCTCTTCAGCGCGTGGTGTCAGGCAGGCACACTGGCGATAGAATAGGACAGAACCCCTTGGGCGTCCAGCGTCATTCACTAGCTTATGGAAGCTCAAACGCGATCCCTTGACAGAAATCGGATTCGAATAATAAAAACACACCTCTTGTCTCCGGATCCTCGAAATCGAATTGAATCATAAGGAGAAACAATGGCACGTCGATTCAGGAAGTTTGTGGGAACAGCTTTGCTGATCATCTTGGCTGTTGTAATCGCTGGGATCACCTTTACGATTGGATGGCGGCCGTTCATCGGTCCTAAGACTCGCGCGTTGACTGACGGGAAATTCGAATTCACACCGGCGCGCCTCGAGCGCGGACGGTACATCGTGAACGCGGTTTATGGGTGCGTGGCGTGTCATTCGGAGCGAGACCAAAATGCGCCGGGAATGCCGCCGAGGGCTGACAAGTTCGGCGCCGGCACCGTGTTTGGCGAAGGCGCGGAACTTCCGGGCCGGCTGATTGCACAGAACCTTACACCCGATAAGGAAACGGGAATCGGCAACTGGCCAGATGACATGCTGGCGCGCGCCATTCGCGAGGGAATCGGTCACGATGGGCGCGCGTTGTTTCCAATAATGCCCTATATGAACTTTCGCGAGATGCCCGACGAAGACCTGGCATCGACGATCGTCTATCTGCGCTCGCTCGCTCCGATCAGGAACCCGCTGCCGCAAACCGAGATTATTTTCCCCGTCAAGTATTTGATCCGTAGCGCGCCGCAGCCCGTCACGACGGTCCCTGCACCGGATTTGTCCGACCAGGTTAAGCGAGGCGAGTTTATGCTTCGAATGTGCAGCTGCGTTGACTGCCACACGCCTCAAGAGAGGGGGCAGGTTAAGCCTGGAATGGATCTGGCCGGCGGCCTGAGGTTTACGAACCCTGAGGGGACAGTTATGGCGGCAAACATTACACCAGACGCATCCGGCATTTCTTATTACGATGAGCGCCTGTTCCTTGAGGTGATGCGCACCGGGAAGGTGAAGGCGCGCTCGCTGAGTCCGATCATGCCTTGGTACTTTTACGGTCAGATGACCGACGAAGATCTGAAAGCGATTTATGCTTATTTGCGGACTACCAAACCGGTGAAGCACGCGGTAGACAACACGGAGTCACCGACGGACTGCAAAGTGTGCGGCTTAAAGCACGGAGGCGGTGAAAGAAATTGAGAGCCAAGCGCTGCTGCTGCGACTGTCATCTCCTAATCGCAGATTGCTGATTCTCAGTCCTTTTGTTCTCGGGCGGAGATTGCAGTTCGCAGGCAGATTCCGGATCACAGATCGGATTCCAGACTACAGTTACAGATTCATGGTCCTGGTTCCAGATCCCCGAGTCCAGGTCACAGATTTCCAGATTCCAGATTCCAGATTCCAAATTCCAAATTCCAGATTCAAAATTAGACCCGCAGATTGCAGACTATTGCAGATCTAAAAATTGGAA
>JBASRM010000532.1:0-4221 GCA_049273835.1 Blastocatellia bacterium
GGGTGATCACATTACATTTGCGCTGAACGGCGAAGAAGGTCCCATCGGGTTAAAGCCATCGAGCTTGATCGGGATGCCGGGATCGTTCGGCCTGCGCAACATCATCGAACACTCCGTGCGTTGAAGAAACTTTTGCGTGTCATCTAACGCCAGCCGGGGAACACATCAACCCCGGCTGGCGTAATGTTTTATCAGGCTAAACTTCGCTCACTGATGTAAGACACCCGGTCCGCGACGAGCCGGCGAGCGCCGCGACACTTTGCGAGCCGTCTGACTTTGCGTGATACTGTGCGCGTGACGCGCGATAAAGAAACAGAGATGCAGAACGCTTTGGATAGAACACCGGAAACGCTCGCGTCGGTCGCCTTCCTTCCTGATGCGCCTCCCGAACCTGCTGCACCACCGGTCATCCACCTCGACGGATTGAGCGTGACATTTGGCGGCCGGCCGATTTTGAGGGAGCTTCGAGGGGAGCTGCGGGGCAGGGCGATTGGACTCCTGGGGCCAAACGGTGCCGGAAAAACCACCCTGATTCACACCCTGCTTGGATTCCATCCTCCTTCGTCGGGGACAGCGCACATCTTCGGGCGGGACATCCGCAGCGAGCCGAAACAGATTCGAACTCAGATTGGCTATATGCCCGAGCGCGATTCTTTTATCGCTAACATGAGCTGCGTCCACTTCGTCAGGTTGATGGCAGAGCTTTCGGGGTTGCCGTCTGAAGCAGCTCTCGAACGCGCACACGAAGCGCTGTTCTATGTAGGTCTGGGCGAGGCCCGCTATCGCAAGGTTGGAACCTATTCGCTGGGTATGAAACAACTGGCCAAGCTCGCGCAGGCGATCGTTCACGGCCCGAGTTTGATCTTTCTCGATGAACCGACTAACGGGCTCGACCCTCCTGCTCGACTGCGAATGATCGAGTTGATTCGACAGATTCGTGACAGCGGCAAGGCTCACATATTGCTTTCCTCGCATCTCCTGCGAGACGTCGAAGAGTGCTGCGAGGAAATACTGATAGTCAAACAGGGCCGGATAGCCGTTTACTGCAATCTGGAAGAAGAGCGCAAATCAAATCGCAAATTCCTGGAAGTCGAAACGCGAGGCGACCGTGAAGCATTCATCGAAACCGTTGCCAAGCTCGGCTGCGAATACGCGCTAACGAGCGAGCGGCGGCTCAAGCTTGTTTTGCAGAACGGCGTCGAGATCCGCGATCTTTATCGCCTGGCCGCCGAACACCAGGTCCAGATTCGCCGCCTTAACTTCAAGCGCGACTCGCTTGAAGACATTTTCCTCAAGGCAATGGAGGACGGCAATGGCGGTCTATGAGCACACCTACAAGCCGTATGCCGGCTCGCTGACCCCGGAGTGGTCGCGCTTTTTGATCATCCCGCGTCACGCGTATCGAGACGTGTTTCGCTCGAAGCTGTTCACCGGATTTTTCGCGCTTTGCTATGTTTGCCCGCTGGTGATGGCGATTTTGATCTACCTTCATCACAACTTGACGGCGATGGCGATCTTTCAAGTCAACCTGAGAGATCTTGCGCCCATCAACGCGTTTTTCTTCCAGATCTTCACATCAGTTCAGACCGGGCTGGCGTTTTTGCTGACGGTGCTGATCGGGCCGCCGCTGGTGTCGCGCGATCTTGCAAACAACGCGCTGCCGCTCTATTTGTGCCGCCCGTTCTCGCGCGCTGAATACGTGATAGGAAAAATGAGCGTGCTGGTGATCCTGATTTCCGCCATCACCTGGGTGCCCGGCGAGCTACTGTTTCTGTTTCAATCTTACCTGGAAGGCGCCGGCTGGTTCACAAGAAACCTGTGGCTCACCGGCTCGATCTTTACGCTTAGCTGGACGTGGATTCTCCTGCTGTCTCTGTTGTCGGTAACGATATCTGCCTGGGTGAAGTGGAGACTGGCCGCGAGCGCCGGGCTGTTTGGCCTGTTCATTATCTCGAACGCGATTGGACTCATGGTGAACGGTGTGCTTCAGACGAGGTGGGGAAGCCTCTTCAACCTGACCATCATAATGAAGACCATCGAAGACAGCTTGTTCCGCGAACCGAACTCAGCGGGGCTTCCGCGTTGGATGGTGCTTCCGACGCCGGCAGCCTGGATAGCGCTCGCTCTGTTCCTGGCGGGTTGTTTGTTTCTTCTCACGCGCAAAGTCCGGGCTTATGAGGTGGTGCGGTGATGGATAGACCGGATGACCAAATGATAATCTTCGAAGACGTCTCGAAGTTTTACGGCGAGATACTCGGAGTGAATCGTGTGACGCTGGCCATCGAGCCGGGTATCACGAGCCTCGTAGGACCCAACGGTTCAGGCAAGACCACGCTGATGAACCTGATGACCGGGTTGATCAGACCCACTCGAGGACGCGTGAGCGTTCTCGGGCTCAGCGCCGATGATCCTGAAATCTTTTTCCGCAAGGTGGGTTACTGCTCTCAGTTTGACTCTTTCCCTCGTGCGCTGACCGGGTTCCAGTTCATCAATTCCTATCTGCGGATTCACGGCTATTCTAAGACACACGCGCGTGATCTGGCGTGGAAGGCGTTGCATAGAGTCGAGCTTCTGGATGCGGCGCACCTTAAGATCGGAGCTTACAGCAAAGGGATGCGGCAGCGTGTACGGCTTGCTCAGTCGATCGCCCACGAGCCGGTGATAATGATTCTTGACGAGCCCCTAAATGGGCTGGACCCGATGGCCCGCGCTGAAACAATTCGGCTGTTCCGGCAGCTCGCCTCCGAGGGTCTGCACCTTATCATCTCGAGCCACATTCTGCACGAGGTCGATATGATGAGCGACAGCGTGATCCTTTTAAACAACGGCTACGTTGTTGCCGAGGGCGAGATCCAGGGAGTGCGCAGCGAGATGGAAGAGCACCCGATGCAGATACTTATTCGCTGTGATCGCCCGGGTCTGTTAGCCGCTCGCGTGTTCGAGCAGGACTCGGTTGTCGAAGCCAAGATTCACAAGGACCGTCAGGGGTTGTTCATTAAAACTCGCGATGCCGACTCATTCTACCTGCTGTTGAATAACATCGTTGTCAACGATGGTTTGAGCGTCGAATCGGTCGCGCCGGTGGACGATGATCTAAATGCGGTCTATCAATATTTGATCGGAGGAGGTGAAGGCGCGTGAGTGCATCAACCGAGGTTATTGCCGAGATGAAACCGTCGCGCGAACACTCCTGGTCGCTTTGGGCCACTCAAATCGCGGCGATAATGAGGCTCGAGGTGCGAAAGAACTTCATCGGCAGGCGCGCCATCTTGATTTACCTTCTGGCTGCGGTTCCGATCCTGCTGATGGCGGTGGCGTCGGTAGAATTCAACTATCAGATATCACGCAACAGCAACATCGGCGAGATCAACATAGTCTTCGCGAACCTTTACGAAGGTCTGATCCTGAGAACGATCGTCTTTTTTGGGTGCGCTTGGATTTTTATGAACCTGTTCCGCGGCGAGGTGGTGGATCGGAGCCTTCATTATTACTTTCTTTCGCCGCTACGCCGTGAAGTGCTCGTCTGCGGTAAGTACCTGTCGGGTCTGGTTGCGGCGCTTGTGTTATTCACCATAAGCACAGCGGGCTCATTACTGTTCCTGTATGTTGGACTTGGCTCTGCCCGCGGTAGCTACTTCAGTGGGGCAGGCAAGGGTCAGGTGATGGGATATCTTGGGATCACCGCGCTTGGCTGTGTAGGATATGGCGCCGCATTTCTGGTGATCGGTTTGTTCTTCCGCAACCCGATCATACCGGCGCTGTTGATCTATGGATGGGAGTTTATCAATTTCTTGCTCCCGCCGGTGTTGAAAAAGATCAGTGTGATTCACTACCTCCATTCGCTTTCACCGGTTCCGGTTCCGGAGGGACCCTTCGCGATGGTAGCCGAACCGACCCCTGCGTATCTCTCGATTCCGGGGCTGTTGATTGTGACTGCAGCGGTGTTAATGCTGGCGAGTTTTCAGATACGAAGAATGGAGATCAACTACGGCGGGGAATAACCTGCGAGATTTCAACGCCAAGAGATACGACCGGCTTTAAACCGAGTGGCGATTCAGATTCAACCTCGGGATCTTCAACTTCACAGATACCACCGGCTTCAGCCGCGTGGAGATTCAGATTCAACCTCGGGATCTTCAACTTCACAGATACCACCGGCTTCAGCCGCGTGGAGATTCAGATTCAACCTCGGGATCTTCAACTTCACAGATACCACCGGCT
>JBASRM010000535.1:0-7214 GCA_049273835.1 Blastocatellia bacterium
CGAGATGAAAGCTACTACGAGATACAGAGTGCCTACAGGATGGTGGGCGATACGGCGGTGCTCAAGAGCGAGGCGCTCTACGTTTCCGATATTGCGCATAAGCTGGATCTGACTCAACTCAAGAACATTGCGCGGGACACCTGGGCTGCCCAGGCGAAGGCCGGCAGAAGACCTCCAAAGTCGCGTCTAGCGCGAGTTCAGTAGAAGCTATTCGTGGAATCGATTGCCGCGGCTTCGGCCAGCAAACGGCGACGGCGGTAACTTCAACCGGTTATCGAAGCGCTTTGAGAAGATTGCCCTGGCAAGATGCCGAAAGGAGATGGCTATGTTGCGGATGGTGAACAGAATTCTTCTCTACACTCTCATAGCATTTCAGATGGGTTGCGGGTGTTTTTGTACGGGCGGGCGAAGGCACGGAAATTTTCCGACCGTAACCTTCAGCATGAATGGTAATGTGCCCGCCAATTTTCGACCGCACATCGTCCAGGCCGAAGGAACCTGGACTGCAGCGAGCCTTGGGAGTATTCAGATTCTAAATGGTCCTGCGACCGGCAATCCCGGCTTTAACGTGGACGGTCAAAATGTCATAGACTTCTTCTTCGTGCCCATCCCGCTAGTATTAGCAGGCACGCTTGTGATGGATGCCACTCTCTTTGGATGCTGGATACAAGAAGTAGATATAGTCTTTAACAGCAATCTGGCGGCAGTTGGGATACCCGGCGCCTGGGATACCTCTGGAGTTCCCGGTGCAAATCGCTATGACGTCCAGACGGTGGCCTTACATGAACTGGGCCACACTTTGGAGCTTTTGCATGTCGATTGCCCAAGCAACTCGATCATGCTTCCAAGCTACAATCAGCTCTCCCACAACTTCACCCGGCTGAAGCGCGACCTTCACGGTTGCGACATAGCCGGGCTGGACATAATTTACATCGGCCAATGGCCTTTTTGCTTACCGCTCGCGGGATTTTGTGGCTTTTCTGTCGAAGGAGGAGGCGGAGAGCCCGAAGGTGGAAAACAGTACGTATATTTGAACGAGGAATACGCGAAACTCGCGGATACCTACCAGGACGAAGTGATGGAGATTCTCAAAGGTGATGATCAACTGATGAAAGACATCTTGACACTTGCTATGGATAACCAGGCGCGCTTGACTACCTGGGCCAACAATCCGGCAAGCATGAGCCAGGAGACTTTACAAGCGGCTGAGGTAAAAAAGATTGATGGCTTGTTAGAGCGCCTGCAGGCATCCGCGTCCGAGGATTTGAGTAAGGAAATAGAAGCACAGAGGGAGCGGCTCTCAAGCTTGCAGGGCACTTCCCTGAATGACGCCATTGGAAAAGTGGTTTCAGTTTATACGATCAAATGATCGTACGATTAGCTGTGGTGTTCCGGTAACCTCACGAGATCATGGAGCCGTTCGAAGCTGCGAACGCTTCGAACGGCGACAACCCACTATGTCAATCGCGGTACTTGTGTCGCCGTCGCCGTGCCCACTCTCCTAAGCGCTCACGTCGCTATTACTCTCTCGAACCGTTGATAGACGCCGCCGCATGAGGTGGTTGGTTGACGCTTTTTTGAAGGGGGTGCTACGCTCTGATGCTTGGCAGTCGAACGCGCGGCTCCTTTAAAGCCGCGCGTTTGATTCTCGGGGCCTCATCGGCGGCTGGAGAAAACCGCATGGCATTTTGGAAACGAAAGAAAGAACCTGAATTCATCTCTCTCGGCTTGAACCGCGCGGCGACTGCCGAGGAAGAAGCCATTGCCGTGCGTCGCGATGAAGGCCCTGAACCGGAGTTTTTCGAGAAGTTCGCCGCGGCTGTCGCCTCTACCCGCGAGAACCTCGCCGATCGAATAGATTCGGTCGTCGGCGGACGTCGCGAGATCGACGCCACCGTGCTTGATGAACTCGAAGAAGTGCTTATCGGCGCCGACATCGGTGTGCAGACTTCGATGGAAATAATCGAGAAGGCGCGCCAGCAGGTCAATCGAAAACAGTTGGGTGATGTCGACGCGTTAAAGCTGTTGATCAAAACCGAATTGAAAGAAATCCTGGTCGCCGCCGAGCGCAACCGCGAGCGTGGCACAGTCGCGTCGGAGACCGAAGTGGCGCTCGGTATTCGGCCTTACATCATGATGATCGTGGGCGTAAACGGCGTCGGAAAGACGACTACAATCGGAAAGCTCGCGCATCGGATCAAGAGCGAAGGCAATGAAGTCTTGATCTGTGCGGCCGACACGTTTCGAGCGGCTGCCAACGATCAACTGGCAATCTGGGCTGAGCGCTCCGGCGTGCCGCTGATTCAACAGAAACCCGGTACCGATCCTTCGGCGGTATTGTTCGACGCAATACGTGCCGCAAAGGCTCGAAATGCCGATGTGCTGATCATCGATACCGCCGGGCGCCTGCACACAAAGGCGAATCTCATGCAGGAACTGGAAAAGATGCGGCGCATCGCCGGTCGGGAGGTCGAGGCCGCGCCACACGAAGTGTTGCTGATAATGGATGCGGTGACCGGGCAGAACGGCTTGGAGCAAGCTCGCCAGTTCACAAAGGCAGTGCCGGTGACCGGACTTGTGCTGACCAAGCTCGACGGAACGGCGAAAGGAGGGATCGTGATCGCGATAGCCAAGGAGCTTGGCATTCCGATTCGCTATGTAGGTGTCGGCGAACAGATGAACGATCTGATCGAATTCTCGCCCGACGCCTATACAAACGGATTGTTCCTTTGAACTCAAGCGTCAAACTGCACCGAAGCGAGAAGACTATCTTGTTCGCTAACGTTTTCCGCTGCGCATCTCCGCCAAACTCCGCTCCCCCAGTGGAGAATCGTGCTCCAGGTCAATCTTGAAGCTGCTTTTCATCTCTTGCCAGAATCCCGGTTGATACCGAAGGTTGATCACCGCGATGACGATCATAGCCAGGAGCGCGCCTATTCCCGCCATCGTCATATCTTTCTGCGCATCCCAAACATCACCTTGCGATCCTAGAAATGCCAGACCAGCCGCCGGATCCACGTTCGCAGCCGCGATCCACTCGATGATTTCGTAAACGGCAGAAAACGCGAGCGTCACATCGAACGGGAGGTAGTAGCCCCAGAAACCCTTCACACGGGTAACGCGAATAAAAACCTCGCGAATCGGATATGCCAGCAAAAACCCAAATGAAAAATGCACCAACCGGTCGTACATATTGCGGCTTGCGCCCAGCCAGCTCTGGAGTGTGTCGCCAAATGGAACCTCCGCATAAGTGTAGTGCGAGCCGACAACGTGCAGAATCATGAAAACAGTTATCAACGTGTACGATACGAGCGACAATCTGAAGTATCGCCCGGTCAACATTATTATCGGCACGAATATGATGACCAGATAGTTCTCCAGCAACCAGTCATGCCTATACAACGGATTGATGGCGGCCCAGATCCAGACTGCAGCGAAGACAACCAGAAGTGCTTTCAGATATCGAGTCATGAGGTACTCCCACTAGGGATTCATGTGTTCTGTGTTGCTATTCGGGATTGCTACCGGCGAAGGGGGCTTCCGATCAAGCCGATATGCCGACGGTCTCGAGATTACCATACTTCGAGGAGAGTGTCTCTTTGCGACGTTGCATAATCATTCGGATGCCGGAGCGGGGCCGAAGCGTTATCATCGGCTTTGGCTGGATCTTCTGACCGGGCGCCAAACTCATTTTCCAATGCTGCGCGAGGGTCGCAATCAAAAGCGCGCCTTCCATCCACGCGAATTGCTCGCCTATGCATACGCGCGGGCCGCCGCCGAACGGAAAGTAAGCGAACTTCGGACGTGCGCTGCGTGCTTCGGTCGTCCAACGCTCGGGATCGAACCTGAAGGGTTCAGGATAGTATCGCGGGTCGTGATGCATTACCCAGGGGCTCATCAATATGATTGAGCCGGCCGGCACGACATAACCTCCGGCTTCATAGTCCGAAAGCACTCGGCGGCCCAAAATCCATGCCGGCGGATAAAGTCTCATCGATTCGGCAACCACCATTTCGGTGTACTGTAGCTTTGCAACGTCGTCCGCAGTCGGGAGCTTGCCTGCGAGCACTGAAGCTATTTCCTGGTGTAATTTTGTTTCCGCTTCCGGATGCTGCGAAAGCAAGTACCAGGTCCACGTGAGCGCGTTGGCGGTGGTTTCGTGCCCGGCTACGAACAGCGTCATCGCCTCGTCGCGCAGTTGCACGTCGGTCATGCTCCCGCCGTCGCCTTCTTCGTCCTGCGCCAGCAAAAGCATTGAGAGCAGATCGCCGCGATCTTCGCCGGTCGCGCGTCGATCGTTGATGATTCGATAAATAGTCTTGTCCAGCCGCTGCTTTGCTTTTAGCCAGCGAAGGTTGCTCGGCAGAGGCAGCTTTTGGAGGACTCCACCGAATGGATTCGTTATCCTTTCAAACAATTGCATCACGTCGGTGAGCGCTTTGCCTATCTCTTGAGTCTCCGCTTCGACATCAGCATCAAACAGCGTCTTGCCCACGATGGCCAGAGTCAGCCGCATCATCTCCTGCCCGATGTCGAGCGTTTCGCCATCGTGCCAACGCAGACGCGCCGCTGCGGCGTAGTCAGTCATCACCTTGGCATATGCATTGATGCGCTGGCGATGAAATGCCGGTTGCGCAAGCCGCCGCTGGCGACGGTGAAACTCACCTTCGCTGGTGAGCAAACTTTCTCCCAGGAACTTCTTAGCCATCTCCAGACCGCGGCTCTTTACGAAGTTGCGATTGTTGGTGACCAGCACGTCACGGATGTAGTCCGGATGATTGAGCAAATAGATAGCCTGCGGGCCGAACTTCAAGTAGACAATGTCGCCATGCTCGCGCGCGGAATCCAGTAGTAGTCTCAACGGATCGCGTCGAAACATCGTCAGATGACCGAGGAAGGGCTTCGGTTTGGGACCTGGTGGATAAGCAACGGCTGACATCACTCAACTCCTCAGAACTCGGAATCGCGTAAACTTAACGCTTGCAGCCCGGGCGGTCGCGGCTCACAAGCATTATGCGCAGCTTCATCGGCGTCCGCCAACAGATTCCGATCGTCACGAAGCATATCGTCGATCAACAGTGATGACGAACACCATAGTTCCTGCGAGTCCGATTGCGCACGCCACGAAGAAGGGAATTGCGGGATTGATCTTCCAAAGAAAACCACCTATCAAAGACGCCGGCGTGATCGACAGACTGCGAATAAGGTAATAGAGACCCACTGTGCGTCCTCGACGGGTTGGATCTGCCAGATCGACGATCATCGCTTTGCGGGCAGGCTCGCCAAGCTCCCTTAAACCTCCAATAACGAAAGCGGCAATCAGCGTCACGAAGCTATCCGCGAGCGCCACTGCCAGCGGGAACGCTGAAAAGCACAGGAAGGTCGCTACTACGAAGGGCTTGCGCCCGTATCGCTCTCCAAGCTTGGCCGCCGGAAAATAAGCGGCGATCGATGTTGCCATCTGAATGCCGACGAGCACACCGAATTGCACCGAAGTTATCCCGATCACATTGGTCGCGTAGAGCACGACGAACACGCTTACCATACCCTCGCAAGTTCGAATAAAGATGTCCGAGACCAGTAGTCGTTTCAACGCCTTGTGCAAAGCCCGGAATTGAGAGCGAAGATTGATCGGCTCGAGCGGGACTGCCTCAATGAGCAAAGTGTAAAGCCGCCGTTGCGCCACGATCGCGATCAACGCAAGCGCGGCGGTACTCAGCAGCGAGGCCTGAATGCCTCGCACCAGCCCGAGCTTTGCGATCAAAAGGCCGCCGATCGCGGGGGAGAGCATGACAGGCACTCGCTTCAGGATGGCTTGAACGGTGAAGCCCATCGCTCGTCGTTCACGCGGCAGGCGCTCCGCGATCATCGCGAACATGGCGGGCGAAGCCATACTCGCCCAGGACATCGAGAACACGAGACCTAGAAAAACAAAATGCCAGCTTGGACTGAATGCGTAGATCAAATACCCGACTGCGGCCAGAGCGGCAAACAACACAAGCGCTCGACGACTGCCGATGCGATCCGATATCGCGCCGCCCGGATATTGATATACCGCGTCTAGAAAGTCTCGCGCTGTTCCGAAGAGTCCGATGACGGCGGCGCTCGCGCCAAGCGCTTCAAGATACTTTGGTAGGAAACTCTTCCAGAGTTCTTCTCCTGCCCCAAGCAGGAACACGGCTAGCGACATCGCGACAACGTTTCTTTCAAGACCGAGCGCGTCGCGCATACGGTCCGATGGTGCGTTCGCCTGTCCGGCACGCTGCTGATTGTCGCTTGTCATGAATTAGGTGATTATCCAACAATGACGCGCAGGCTACGAGTCAATTCGTATTTGGTTTGCGTTGGTGAGCCGATCCTGAAACTCCAAGGTGAGAGGCAGCGCTTCCGCGGATGGCTTAGTAACAGCCAGGTTTACCGGGTCTGCTTCGTGCCTTTCAACTCTTTGTACATATCCTCGACGTTGGGCTGAGCGAAGTTCTGAAACGCGAAAGACTTGTACTTGTCCGGCAGCTTTAGTCGCTCCTTTGCTTGTTCGATTGTCAAGCCGTCGGCGATGGCCGTCTTTACGCGGCTTCGCAGGTCGTCAAGGTAGTCTCTGAAATCGCGCAGCTCCGCCGCGGTTGCTACTTCGCCGTGACCAGGTATGAACCTGGTGCTCGCGTGGTTACTGAGAATCTTGTCGAGAGACTTAACCCAGTCACTCACCGTTGCATCCACCAGGTTTGGAAGAGTCTTAGCCCAACCCATATCTCCGGTGAACATCACGTTGGCATCTGGGACGAAGACCAACACGTCGCCCCCGGTGTGGCCCGGCAGCGAAAACAATATGACCTCACGTGTGCCCAAATACAGATGCGCCGTGCCTGTGCTAAACGTCACCGAAGGGTTGGTGAGCTTAATTTGGAGCATCGCATCGAGCCGGCGCAATTGCCGCTCGAGTGGTGCGCGTTTGTCTTTCTGGTCCTCCGGCGTCTCGCTGAGTTGCTTTGCCGCGTCTGCCCTTCGTTTCTGCAGCTCGTCGGGCGGGGGAAGAAAGCGCCGGTTCTTTGTCGTCTGCCATTGCATCAGGTTGTCGTGCGCGATGATAGGCACACTGCGAGCGGCAAGAACTTGGTTCCCGCCGGTATGATCGAGATGGTAGTGAGTGTTGACTGCGTACTTGATAGGTTGTTGAGTCAGCTTTGAGATCTCGGTTAGGAGTTCTTCGACCG
>JBASRM010000536.1:0-2667 GCA_049273835.1 Blastocatellia bacterium
CCTCCAATTGGCCGCTCAGCGTGTACATCAGGTCGAGCCGGTAATTCAGTTCTCCATCGTAGTCGGCCATATTTTCACATCAACCATTCGGAAGCGTCAGGCTCGCTCTCGACGATGTCTCTTACTACTTCTTCGCGAGGCTTGCCATATTTCGCAGACAACTCATCAACAGCGCGACGAAGGTACTCACGCCTCAAGTCCGATCGGTTGACGTCGATAGTCTGTTTCGATCGGCCTTCAGTTCTGTCAGTGACTTCTTTGATTGCGTCAATTCTTCCTTCCGCTGCCAGTTCTACTGCCTTGTCAGCGATGACTTGAGCGTAAGTGCGTCCTTGTGGATCGCCGGGGAAGGGACGAGCAAGCGAGCGCTCGTAACAGGAACTGACTTTCACTGAACCCTTTGGTCGCCCTCCAGGGTTCCCGGACTGACCAGGCTTGAATCCTTTTCCGGTTACGCCGCCTGGCTTCTTTCCAGCATTGTTCTCAGGTAGCGTCTGAGCGACCTGAGAGCTTGCACGACGTCGCCGGATTCTGCTATTCCGCTGTATTTGATCTTTCATTTCTGCACTCTGGAGTTCCCGCCGCACGCACGAACTTGTGGCCCGATGTGGCCTACTCTGCGTTTTGATTTTTCATTTTACTGCGCCCTTGGGAGTTCCTCTCCCACGGGCAATCCTCACACAATCTTTGTGGCCCTGGGTGTGACCCACTTTTATAGAATTCGATAGTAATCCGAGCATATCCACTGCCGTGCTAGTTGGCTGCAACCCGCATTAGATGGTGATTTAAGGGAAAGGATGGTAATCAACGGCACACGGCTTTGTGGGATTCATAACCCCAAGGTCGGAGGTTCAAGTCCTCCCGCCGCTACCAAACTCAAAATCTTCGCCAGGCAAAAAACCAAGTCTACTTACTGCCTTCGTTACCCTGCGCTTCAGGTGTACTCAGTAGCACCGGCGATCACTCTCGGAGCTGCGATAGTCTTCGACAATCGTTTCGCATCTCACCACAGTTCAACGCCACATCCTGGATTGACGGATCTGTTGGTGATGGCGAGGGCCATCATTCTGAGATCTCCGCTTTACTGCCACCGACAGGCTGGCACTGCCTCTGGTTGTAAGCATCCCCGTAGTTGAACTGGGGTCTCCACGGAGCGATCGACTTACAGCTGTACGATCGTTTTGAACTACGCCGTGGTCAACTACGGTGACGCGCCACATATTCATTCCACGGCCCAGTTTTTTGAGTGAAAAAGTAGAAGCACTGTTATACAATGCGGGCCACCACAGCGACACGAGTTCCCTGGCCGCCGTGCATCGCCGTGGCGACAAGAGAGAGTTCATAAAAGTGGACAGAGGACTTGTTCGAAGTTAGGCTCGCAATCTAGTCCACACGAAGAAAGCAAGCGCGAGCATCAACGTGCTTGAACCGAAATCAAAGCCATGCGTTCGACCCGGACCTGCGGGGGAGGTGCCTTGATTCGCAGATCGACCATTTCGATCAGATATGGGTCTAGCACTTTGTCCGCCCTGTTCCTCACCGGGGTCGCAGATGCAGCCCGTTGTTCCGCATTCGCACCAATTGCCAACAGTTGTGCGCCCGGCCAGAACGACTGTGGTTAAAGGACTCGGATTGTTTAGGCTCCCAGTTTTAGAATGTGAAAAAAGAACCGGAAGAGCCAAGATGCAGATCACGGCAATGAGAAGTCGCTTCCTCATAGACTATTCCTCCGAAGCGAGATTCGCTGACTCAGAAATCGTGGTCAGCCAACGTGGATTGATTCAGCATATTCTTAGGAGCCAGGTGGCTCAGACGATCTATTCGCAAGAGGCATTTCTCCAACTCGCCAATACCTTGATCGATTTTGCTGAGCAAGCCTACACGCTACGCGATCTGACTGCACTTGATGAAGTAAGCAGCGTATTGATGAACCTGCCCATCGAGACTGCTCGGCAAATAGGCGTCTACTACCACGCTCTTGCGCTCAATCGGAAAGGCAAAAGAGACGAAGCCGATGCGTTGTTGCAAAGTTTGGCTAACAAGGCGCCCGCTGGCTGCAGAGCGCGAGCAATTCAGACTTTGGGGGCCAATCAGCATGACAAAGGTCAGCTTGACGAGGCGTTGAGGGCTCAAATCGAAGCATTGCGGGCAGCATCTGATAGGAATGCTCACGGTTTGCAGACAACGCTGATGGCGCGCTTCGAAATATCGCACGTGCGAAGCGACATCGACGATCACAGGGGGGCGTTGGCCATTCTCGAAAGCGTTTGTCCCTTGGTTCATACTGTCGCGAAACAGAGGCCGTTCTATTTTTACCTTTATCACAATGAGCTAGCGATTGAGCTAGGAGAATTGGGTAGAATCGTTGAAGCAAAGGCAGCATCGGACATCGCTCTAGCCTCCCCCTACGCTCACGCCTATCCAAACTGGGCCGAAACCCGCCGCGAACTTGAAGCAAAGCGAACCTCTGCCACGCCATCGATTGTTGCAATCCGCCGAGCGCCCGACTCCGTCCCTTCGACATCAGCCGAACCACAACGAGATCGGAAGCCATCGCGGCCACCAGTCTTTAACAGGCCGGCGTCCAACAAAAATCATTTTCAAATATCTGTAATACCGGCTGCCGCCGCTGCGGCAATCGCTCGAATGCCTCAACCCATCCTTGAC
>JBASRM010000545.1:0-25469 GCA_049273835.1 Blastocatellia bacterium
CGGTGATATCTATGCCATGCTGGCATCCTCGTGGGTTGAACCTGAAGCACCACGCGGCTGAAGCCGGTGGTCTATGCCATGCTGGCATCCTCGTAGGTTGAAACTCAAGCACCACGCGGCTGAAGCCGGTGGTATCTATGCCATGCTGGCAATTCTCGTAGGTTGAAACTGAAGCACCACGCGGCTGAAGCCGGTGGTGTCTTGCATCGAGCCCTGGTTCATAGGTTGCGGGATCGGAAAGATCAACGCCGAAACTCAATTTTCAATCCCGATCTCAACTCAACTACTCAACTTGTGCAGGTTTTGACTTCTAAAGTCTTGCGATTTCGAGCCGCTCTCAATGGCACAACATTCGCCCTTCTCAAAACACCATGACAAGACCTGGCGACACAACCCAGAAAATAGCGCGAGCCACCCAGGATCTAAACGCGCGGAATCGCCGTCACGCCGAGATGCTGGTGCTGATGCGCGGACTCGCGCGCCGCTACAAGAGTCTTGTCAACCGAATCAGCAAAGCAGAATTGAACGCGACTTTTATCGAATACGAAATGGCCCAGCTTATGAAGCTGATGGAGGAGTATCTGGATCAGAGCGTCGAAGGACTGGCCGGCGACCAGGGGGCAAGCGCCTCTGCAGAGACCGACCGGGGACTGGTGAAGCCGCTTCGCCGTCTTGCCGAGAGCGGCACCTCGTTGCTTGAGATCAAAACCCGGCCCGATGGCCTGGCTGATATCCGAATCGACGGCGGCAAGCAGTTCGCGCTTCCTCCGACGCTGGCGGACTTGCTCACCGCGCTTTCAATCGACAACGGACCCGGCGACGATGCCTTTGTCGGCTGGAAGACTGTAAAGGAAGTCGCAGAATATTTGACCAGGCAGTCGGGCAAGCCGGTGAGCAAGCGCGCCATCACTCAAAATGTTTACCGGCTTCGCAAGGAGCTCTTCGACCGCGGCGGGGTCAACCCTTATCTGGTCCAGACGAATCGGCGGCGCGGGATCAGATTCGCACTCCGGCGCAAGCCGAACCCGGTGATCGCAAACGACCGCTGATTATCGATTTGAGTTTGTCCAGGCAACGCCAACGGTCGTCAAAATTAGCCGCCGGCAACGCCGTTATTCTTGCCGAAAGTTCGATGACCGAAGGGTAAAAACTGAGAATCAGATAAGCGACGGTTCAGCCTGAAGCTGACAGGCTTCAGTCACAGTCGCTTGCCGGGGTGAACCACAGATTGGGGACTCGAAACATGGCACACTTGTGGGTAAGAGATGAAGCTGAACAATGGGCCGTCTTGCCGCTCGAACATGAAGCCTTTACGTTAGCGGCCAGCCCGCCGAAACCAATTCCGCCGCTGTCGCGAGAGTCGGATGCGCCCTCGCGCTTGCGGAGTGTTGTGCTGGTTCGCGCCCCGGCGGCCAACGGAAACACTGAATGGGTGCTGATCGCGGGTTCAAATTCACTTGCCAGCGTCAACGGCATTCCGCTAGTCACGGGAATTCGCGTCGTAGAGGACCGCGACCAGATTCGCGTCCCGGACGGCTGCACCGTCTACTTCTCGACCGAGACTCTTGCAAGGGTCGAAGGATTCTCGGGTCCCGCCAGCATGTTTTGTCCACGATGCAAGCAGGAGATCGAAGGAGGCAGCGACGCGGTGAAGTGCCCCTCGTGCGGCGTGTGGCATCATCAGTCCCCGGAGTTGAATTGTTGGACCTACTCGGACGTCTGTGCTTTGTGCGCCCAATCAACCGATCTGGAGGGAAAGTTCAGGTGGACCCCTGAGGAATTGTAAAATGCAAATCGAACGTCCAGGCGAGACATCATCGAAGAAGATCGTAGTCGTGGGAGCGGGCGGCAACATCGGTTCGCATCTTGTGCCCCACCTTGCGCGGCTGCCGGATGTTGCTTGCATTACGTTGATCGACAAGGATGTGTATGAGCGCGCAAACCTGACTTCACAACACATAACGCAGAGCGACGTGGGTAAGCGCAAGGCATCGGTGCAGGCCCGTCTGCTGCGGAGAATCAATTCGCAGCTTCGCGTCGAGGCGATCGCAGATGCAGTGGAGCGCGTTCCGCTCGGCAGTCTTCGAGCTGATGTGATTCTTTCGTGTCTGGACTCGCGCGTTGCTCGCCAGCGAGTGAATCAGTTTGCCTGGCGGCTTGGCGTTCCAATGATCGACGCCGGAGTTGATGCGGGAGGTTTGCTGGCGAGAGTAAACGTCTACGTTCCCGGCACTGGCGGTGCTTGTCTGGAATGCGCGTGGGACGATCGCGACTACGATGCGCTTGAACAGGCATACCCCTGCAATGAATACGGTTCGAAGGTTGCGGCCACCAATGCGCCTTCGAGTCTTGGCGGCCTGGCGGCGGCGCTTCAGGCTATCGAGTGCCAGAAGCTGTTGTCTGGGCAAACAGAGCGCGCGGCAATCGGCAAGCAAGTTCTGGTTGATGCGTCGTATCACAAGCATTACGTTACGGCTTTCAGACGAAACCCCAACTGTCGCTTCTCGGCGCACGAGGTTTGGCGGATCGAAACGCTCGATCAATCTTCCGCCGAGACCACTCTCGGAGAGGCGCTGCGGTTCGCTGACGGCAACGGCGAGGTCGAGCTTAGAGTCGAAGGCAAACCCTTCGTGAAGCGTCTGAGGTGCCCGGGTTGTGGGACTACGCGTTCGCTGTTGTACCTCGAATGCTCTTTGCGCGCGAGTCAATCCAGGTGCGGCAAGTGCGGTCATCGGATGATGGCCAGTGGGTTCGATCTGTTTGAACGTCTTAGCGCCGCATCACTTACTCCCGAGGTGATGTCCCGTTCGCTGGGCAGTCTCGGGCTTCGTCCAGGCGAGGTCTTCAGCGTCGGCACCGCGTGGAATGAATGCCATTATGAGATCGGCGAGCCGGGGCGATGTTAAAAGCTTCCGGGCAAGTGGATACTGCCTCCTTTGTCGAGTCGGGAAACCTTGCCACCGAAACCATTCTTTGATACTAAGCACGAGGAAAGCGATTGGCTTCCAGGGAAACACTCGGGATCGACATCGGCGGCGTCATCATCGCGCGGGTCCGCGCCGGCGAGGATACGTCTTTTTTGAGATCTGGGGATCACCCACTTCGTCGATGATCGTCTGGACGTGTTGTTGAATTTGAAGACGGTTGAATACAGATATCTGTTCGAGCCGGGTGCCCACCCCGGCGGCGAGCGGGGCTCGCGATCAGGAATAGTGCGCGTCGGGGGCTGGGACCAGGTTGTAGCAGCGATCTTCGCGACTGGTTAGATGGAACCTGCATGAGTCGGCAAAAACATGCTGTTGAGCTTTGACAACTTCGCCGGCAACGCCGTGGAAGACCTCGGGAATCCGGTCTTCTCAATAGCTATGACGTCCAATGCTCGGTTGGCGGTGGTCGGGAGGGCGAGAAGCCCGATATCGGTTTGGGATGTTCGAAGCGGCGAGATGTTGGATTCGAGTTACGATTCGATCTCCGCTATCGCGGTTGCGGTGACCCCCGACCAGCGACGGATGGTTTGCCGATCGAGGCTGGGGGGAGACGGCGCTCTGAGTCTTCAGGTGTGGGAAATAAAGATGGCGATCGGAAGACCGTTCCTTCGCCTTGCCACACTGCGGCGAAATCTTTCGCCTTCGATGGGCCTCGCGTTGAGCCCGGACGGCCGGCTCGCGGCGTGGGGAGAAGGAAGTACGCTTCATATCCGGGACCTGGAAACAAGTGAATGTCATCAGACGCTTCGCGGAAGTTCGGGAGAGATCCAGTCGCTTAAGTTCTCGCCCGACGGGTGCCTCGTAGCATTGGCGGGCTCCGAAGGCCTGGAAGTCTGGGATGTCAATCGTGGGTCCTTGCAGTTTGAATGCAGCGACTCATTGGAGCCACACGCGCTCGGATTGATGCCCGACGGCAGGTGGCTGGTCGTCGCCGGTGAAGATGGATCGATTTCGGTGTTCGACGCTCGTAACGGGACTCGTATCCGAAGGTGGCGGGCTCACGAGCCTGGATTGAATGTCATCGCGGTGAGCTCGGATTGCAGAAAAGTGGCATCAGGGAGTTTAACGGACCGCTCGATTGGGGTTTGGGACGTCGAGAGTTCGCAGTGCATAACAAAAGCGGAGCTGCCTTTTGGCGTTATTGCCTTGGATCTAAAGAGGAGCCTTCTGGCGGTTGGGGATCGCGGCGGCAACGTTCTGTTCTCTTACGTTCGTCAGTTAACCGGCACGCCGGTGGTGACACCGGTGCGTCTGTGGAAGTTCGGCCAATGGTCTTTGTATCAGCCTACTGAAGAGGGTCCATATGAGCGGCGACAAGTAAAACCAGGCGTTTGGTCCGATGAGTTGACGGTTTTTTGTGACTGGTGCGGGGAGAGGCCGGTTCCGCCATCGTCGGTGCTTGAGGCAATTCGCGGGATCGCGAAGGACGCGAGGCTCGAGCCCGGTGATTCGCCATGCCTCAAGCTTCCCGATGAAGCCTGGAATGAGCCTCGGTTGCTTTCGCATTGTTCGGTCTGCCACGAGTCACTGAAATACAATCCGTTCGTCGTAGTTAGCGCCAAAACAGGCGAGTGAATTGAGATGGCAGAATTAATAGAGCGAGCTTCTCAGCGACAGGTTCTTGAAGACTGGCAGCGGTTCATTCGCGGCGAGAGCCACATCCTGCGCGAGCGACCAAGTCTGTTGTTCCAGCAAGCCGCCAATCTATCAGAGAATGCGGCACCGGCTCTGGCGGCGAATCGCCGGGTTGAGGCCGGCCTTGAGAGACGCACCTGGATGCGGCGTCTCAATAAACTGAGTGGCGCGCCGGCCCGGCAGTTTGCGCTCGTGGGCCATCAGGGTTCTGTTGAGGCGTGCGCGTTTTCGCCGGACGGATCGAAGATCCTATCGGGCGGAGATGACTGGACGGTGAAGCTATGGAACGCCGCCACCGGCGAGCATAAATCCGGCTCCAAGATTGGAGAGGAAATGACCTGTGCTGCGTTCTCTCCGGACGGCGAACGCGTTGTCATGGGAACCCACAGGGGGTTTGTACATGTCACTATCAAACTCTGGGGAGTAAATGAGGGTAAGGAGATCGCTACCTTCTACGAAGCCGACGATTACTGGAAGGCGCTCGCCTGTGCATTCTCACCGGACGGGACGCTGATCGCGGTTGCGGGCGGGAGTATGGATCTTGGGCATGTGAAGATCTTTGATGCCTCGAGCGGGCGGCTATTGTGCTCATATTCCGATTATGAAACCGCGGTGAAGGACTGCGTCTTTTCGCCAGACGGAAAAGTTTTGGCGACCGCCTCGGACAAGGCGCTAAAGATCTGGGATATCGCGACCGGTGCGGAACTCGCCGTGATCAAAGAGTTCCCAGTGGTCAAAGAAAAAAGTGCTGGAATTGAATTCACCTCAACAGCATTGCCGCGCGCTCTAGTCTTTTCGCCCGACGGAAAGCAACTGCTCGCCGCTTTCTCGGGATACCCTTGGATAGACCCGCTAACTGATCTAACGATCAAAGCCTGGGACCTCGGGACGTGGGCAGTAGCATGGTCGGCGGCAACCCACCAGGATGGCGGCATGGTGGCGGCGCTCTCGCCGGACGGATCGCTGCTGGCGTACACAGTGCAAAACAACTTGAAGCTGTGGGAGCGCGAAGGCAGCGAAAAGGTAAGGACCCTAGGCCAGCACGGCGGAAAGATTACTTGCTGCCGGTTCTCGCCTGACGGGACTCGGCTCGTCACCTCGTCAGCGGACGGGACGCTTAAGATATGGGACGCGACTGCGCACGAGCAGGGAGTGACCCTGCACCACGCCGACGCTGTCACCGACTGCTGCTTCACGCCCGATGGAGCCTATTTCATGACAGCCTCGCGAGATAAAACGGTCAAGGTCTGGGAAACAGCCACCGGGAAAGAGCACAAAACGTTCGAAGGTCATAGAAGGCCGGTGGAGGGTCTGGCGCTTCTGCCTGACGGCAAAGGAATCTTCTCATGGTGCGGCTACGATGACCCCGCGCTGCTTTGGGATTACCGCGCCGGAGAAGAACTGGCATGGATTGGCGTGAGTTCGCAGCGGCTTGAGCGAATCGCGAGCCATGTTCTTTTTAATGGAAAACATCTGGCACGAATCGGCCCGGTTCCATACAGCGTGCTCAGTTGCGCTTTCTCTCCGGACGGTTCGCGCGTCGTCATGAGCGAACACGCTTACAAGCGCGGGAAGCAGTGGCTCTGGGACGAAGGAAAGGGTAAGTACGTGGCGAGCGTTGAAGGCCGAACAACGGTGATCGAATACGACGACTTTTCGTTGAATGGGATCCGGCTCGTCACCTACTCCGACGATAGGACGCTTCGGCTCTGGGACGGGACGACCGGAGCCGCGGTCGCCGTACTCGCCAAAGATTGTTTGCCCGGCACGCCCTGGAGCATCTCCCCAGACGGCTCGCGCGTGGCAGCCGGATTCGACGACGGGACATTTAAGCTATGGGACGGAATAACAGGCCGAGAACTCGCCATCCTAAGAGGTCAAACAGAGCGGCGTTCACGTCCCGAGTTTTCGCCCGACAGCCGGCGCGTGGTGTCAATCTCAGACCTGACGCTCGAACTCTGGGATGCTTCCGACGGGAGCGAGGTCGCGACCCTCCGATACGAGAAGGTTGGTGATAACATTTTGGTCACGGTTATTGACAGGTATCTCTTCTCGCCTGACGGAGCTCGCATTGTTTCTACCTGTGAGGCGGACAAGACGCTCACGCTTTGGGATCTGGACCGGGGGACGAAGGTGGTCACGCTCTTAGGGCAGGCTGCCGCCGTGGGGTTCTCGCCGGACGGGAACTTGTTTTTGTCGCGCAGCGAAAACGACTGGCTGTGGTGCTGGGACGCGACTACAGGGCATGCGGTCACCTGCTATTGCCCAGAAGGCCGGCCCACCGCGACGAGTTGGAGCGCTGACAGCTCCGTCCTCACGGTAGGGGATTCTTCCGGGCAGGTTCACCTCCTTGAGATTAAGAACCGTTGTTGAATCGGACTGCACTTGCTCACTCTTCTGTCGTCACGGCTCCGATGTGCGACGGCGACGACGCACAGGCGTTTCAGAACTCCGCTACCTTCGAGAAAAGGGAACTCATTGTGACGGAATCAATCGACCAATCCTCAATCCAACCGCCATCGATACGAGAAGAGCTGAACGCCTGGCTGCGGTTCATTCGAGGCGAGAGTCACATCCTGCGCGAGCTCCCGGCGTTGCTGTTTCAGCAGGCGGCCAATCAACCAGATTCGACAGCGCCCGCTCGTAAGGCGTTGCGGCGTGTTGAAGCTGGCCTGGAAACGCGCCTGTGGCTCCGCTGGATCAACAAGCCGCAGACTCCTTCCAGGTGCCTGTTGACATTTACCGGGCATGAAAATCAGGTTCACTCATCCACTTTCTCTCCAGATGGCCGGCGAATCCTGTCAAGCGCTGGAGACGGCACGGTGCGAACCTGGGATGTGGTGACAGGTGCGGAGGCCGCAGTCTTGAGGGGGCACAGTGACTGGTTAGTGGCCGACTGCGCGTTTTCGCCTGATGGCAAACGGATCGTCTCCGTATCGTGGAAAACGATGAAAATCTGGAGTGCTGACACCGGAGCTGAGATCGCATCTTTGTCTGCGCCCGCTGATCAGTCCTTCTATGGTTGTTGCTATTCACCGGACGGCTCGATGATCCTAACGGCTTCGGGCCGGCTCTTGAAGCTCTGGGACTCGAATAGCGGAGAGCTGCTAACTTCTTTCGCCGGCCACAGCGAACCCATTTATTCATGCGCCTTTTCGCATGATGGGCGGCAGGTTCTTTCGGGCTCAGTGGACCACACCGCGAGGGTGTGGGATGTTGGCACGTCTCGCGAAATTGCCCGACTCGAAGGTCACAGCGGGACTGTTTACGGTTGCGCCTTCAGTCCGGATGGGACACGTGTCGCTTCGGGTTCCTGGGACAAGTCGCTGCGGCTTTGGAACGTAGAGTCGGCTGCTGAATTGTGGAGGGTGGAAGCGTCGCAAGGTCGTGTGTACTGCTGCGCGTTCTCACCTGACGGCGAAAGGATCGTCTTTGGCAGCAGCTCCGGGCTTTCGGGAACAGGCGGCGATGTGAAGATTTGCAATGCAAATACGGGCGAAGAGCTAGCCACATTCTCCGGGCATTCGGATTCAATAGATGATTGTGAGTTTTCTCCGGACGGAGAAAAGATTCTTTCGGCGTCCGGAGACGGTTCGATCAAACTATGGGACGCCTCGGCGGCTGGCGTGACGACCAATCGCATCGGCCACCGCGAGGGCATAAACGCGCTGACCTTCTCGCCGGATGACAAAAGAATCGTCTCGGGTTCAGACGATGGATCCTTGAAGCTATTTGACGCAGAGACGGGAAAGGAAATCAGTAGTCTCGAATGGTTCCAGGTGAACCACTGCTCGTTCTCGCCTGATGGTGCGAAGATCGTTGCTGCCTCCTCGGACATGACGTTGAAGGTAATCGATGCTTTGACGTTTGAAGTCGATCTGGTGCTTCGTGGTCACCGGGATATCGCTCGGGCGGCTTTGTTTTCGCCTGACGCCAAGCAGATACTCTCGTGCGGCTACGATCGAAAGCTCAAGCTCTGGGACGCCGCGAGTGGAACAGAGTTATTTACTCTCGGCAAATTTGACGACTTTAGAAATATTCTCGTCTATGCTTGCGCGTACTCACCTGATGGGCAGCGTGCAGTCGGCGCCTACGAAGACGGCACGTTGAGGGTGTTCAGTTGCAGCGAAGGCGAGCAATTGTCGACCCTGACCGGGCACGGCGGCGCAGTGGTGTGCTGCGCATTTTCACCTGATGGTCAAACGATTGTTTCCGGTTCGTGGGATGAAACGCTTAAGCTGTGGAACGCTGGGAGCGGCGAAGAAATCGCCACGCTCTCGGGTCACACTGATCGAATCCGGGACTGCCATTTTTCTCCGGATGGAGAATGGCTCGTATCGGCTTCGGATGACGGGATTCTGAAGTTGTGGAACGCTCGCAGCGGAGAAGAGGTTGCAACGCTCCAGCGCCACTCGGGGGCGGTTGTTGACTGTGTTGTCAGCCATGCCGGCAATCTTATCGCCTCCGCTTCCCAGGATCGCACTTTGAGGATATGGGACCGCAAACGAAGCAAGGAACTCCTTCGGTTTCCAGCCGGTGGGCCGGTGGCGCACGCTGTTTGGAGTGCAGATGGTACACGGCTAGCCGTCGGCTCTGGTTGGGGACCCCTGGACATATTGCGGATCGAGAATCTGGAGCCCCAGGCTCCGATCCTGACGGCGATGCGAAGCCCGAATGATTCGTCATTTGCTTTCGGATGCATTCGTTGCCGGAAGTGGTGTGATGTTGAAACCACCGAGCTTGGTGGGACGGTTACTTGTTGCGTGTGCGGTACGCGACTTTATTTGAATTCGTTTTCGATTGAAGCCGATTGGCTGAACATCGCTAGCGCCTGGCAAGCGCCGGGTAGCGTGCGAACGTGAAGAGAACAGTAATGCCAGAAAGACTAACTGGCCAGCAATCAATGCGCGAAGAGATGCAAGACTGGTTGCGTTTCATTCGCGGCGAGAGTCATATTCTCGGCACGGCGCCCTCGTTGTTGTTTCAGCAAGCAGCAAATCAACCTGACTCGACCGCGCCAACCCGGATGGCGCGGCGGCGTATTGAAGCTGGTCTGGAAACCCGCCCCTGGATTCGTTGGGTGAACAAGCCCCAGACTCGCGGCGCCGGCGTGATGACGCTTGCCGGTCACGGGGATTCGATAATGGGCTGCGCCTATTCGCCGGACGGACAGCGGATTCTAGCCTGGGGGCCGGTTACAATTTGGGACGCCGAGACCGGAGTTGAGTTGGCCTGCTTTGGAAGCCCTTCCGAGCGGATACTGGCCTGCGCGTATTCGCCTGATGGCCGGCGAATCGTCTCCGCGTCAGCGGAGAGGGCGCTCCGAATTTGGGATGCAGAGACCGGGGATCCGATTGCTACTCTCACCGGTCATACCGATCAGGTCCACGGTTGTGTCTATTCACCGGACGGGCGCCGAATAGTCTCGGCATCTGACGACCAAACGCTCAGAATCTGGGACGGGGAGACGGGCGACGAGATCGCCACCCTGGCCGGTCATTCTTATCTGCTCAGTAAATGCAGGTTCTCGCCCGATGGCCGCAGAATAGTTTCCGCCTCCTGGGACGACACGCTTCGGATCTGGAACGGCGAGACAGGTGCATCGGTGGCCGTGCTGGTCGGTCATACAGATAAGGTGCACGATTGCGCCTTCTCGCCTGACGGGCGACAGGTCGTCTCCGCTTCTAAAGACGGAACTCTCAAGGTCTGGAACGCGCAAACCGGAGCCGAACTCTTAACACTCACCGGGCACGCTTTTGATGAAGCATGCACGGCCTGCGCTTATTCTCCGGATGGCCGCCGAATTGTCTCGGCGTCCACCGATCACACGCTCAGAATATGGGACCCGGCTACTGGCGAAGCGCTGAGAAAGCTGGTTGGACATTCGTTCCAGGTTGACACGTGCGCGTACTCCTCTGATGGCCGGCTCATTCTATCCGCCTCCAGTGAGATCATCGTGTGGGATGCGGAGACCGGAGAGCCCGTCGCGAGCCTCCCCGGAAGTTCGCCTTGCGTGTTTTCCCCGGACGGGCGGCGAATTCTGTCGGTAGCAGGGCCAACACTGAAAGTTTGGGAACCCGAGATTGGCGACCGACCAGTCCCAGTCGAACAATTACAGTGGAAGGACATCCATGACTGCAAATATTCCCCGGACTTTGAGCGCATCATTTTAGCGTCAGAGGATATGACGGTAAGAATATGCGACTCACGGAAAGGGACTGAGATTGGCAGGCTCACGGGACATCGCCAGGCGGTGGGAACGTGTGCCTACTCGCCAGACGGGCGACGGATTATTTCGGGTTCTTTCGATAGAACACTGAGAATGTGGGATGCAACGACCATGGACGAGATCGCCGCACTCACGGCTCATTCGAACACGGTTACTACGTGCTGCTACTCACCGGATGCGCGGCGGATCATCTCGGGGTCAAGGGACAAATCGCTCCAGGTGTGGGACTCCAGAACCGGCGACGAGATAGCAACGTTCACTCCTGGCCATCCATATGGTGTCGATGCGTGTGCGTACTCTCCAGACGGCCGGCGAATCATCTCGGCAGGTTCTTCAGACAACATTCTGGAAATAAGAGATTCGGAGAGCGGTGAACAGATCGCGTCGCTTGAAGGGTCGAACTTACTACTCTGGTTCGCGCAGTCTCCAGACGGCCGGCGCATAGTGGCATCCTCGGGTGACAACACGCTCAAGATTTGGGATGCGAGGCTGGGCGTTGAAGCGGACACACTTGTCGCGCTTTCCGAACCTGCGCTCGCGCTCGCCTACTCCGCCGACGGGAACTTCGTCGTCTCGCTGACGTGGCGTGATGGTGTCAGGGTATGGGATGCAAACAGCGGCGAAGTGGTCCTCCGTTTTATCGGCAGCGGTTTGAAGTGTGTTTCTTTTGGCGGTTGTCGAGCGCTCGCGTGCGGGGACTCAAAAGGGCGCCTCTACATTCTGGAACTGGTTGGGCTCGGCTTGGACCGTGCAGTCGTAACAAGCACGTACCTTTATCAAAGCAACCGCAAGCAGTACGAAGAGCAACCGTCCGCGAAATGTGAGTGGTGCGGGAAGAGATTTACTCCAAGCTCTTCAATCATCGGCGCTATTCAAAGCATCACCGAGCACCAGAACGCAACTGAAAACCGCTTGTACTCACTACCCGATGACGCCTGGGATGATCCGCGATTACTCTCCGAGTGCTCTAACTGCCATCAGCCACTTCGGTTCAATCCGTTCGTTGTAGATAATAGAAATCGCATTAGCGCGGCCGATTCAGGCAGTGCGGTGGAAAGTGTTGGATTCTCGCCGGGATATACTTCACAACCACATCCATCCGCGGACCCCGGTCGTGCAGCCAGGCTCAACCTTGAATACCAGCAAAGGCGAGCAGAGTGGAATAGCTTGCCTTGGTGGAAGCGGCTTCGTACCAGGGAACCTGAACCACCGAAAGGAATTTAGCAGTACGAAACAGGCATCGAGATGGACTGCTGCCGACTAACAACGACTTTGGTAGCGAGTAAACAGCCAGTGCTGTACTGGCGATCCTTTGTGGCCGCCCCTCTCACCGTGAACTTTTCAGTTCGTGAGAGAAGGGGCGACCACGACCGAACCCCGGTACAGGACTGACATTTTCGCCGTTACACTCCGAAGATGTCGTCTACAAGCCAAACAATGCGCGAAGAGTTACAAGACTGGCTGCGGTTCGTTCGCGGGGAGGCGCACGTTCTCCGAGAGAGACCGGCATTGCTGTTTCAGCAGGCCGCAAACCAGCCAGACGATACAACAACGGCTATTGGTGCGAAGGGTCGTTGGGAAGCCGGTGCCGAGAAAAGGCCGTGGCTCCGTTGGGTGAATAAATCTCAGCACCATAACCCCTGTGTCATGGTGCTCGTCGGACACACGGGTCCGGTTACCGCCTGCGCCGTGTCATCAGATGGGCGCCGCATTGTTTCCGCTTCAAAAGATACGACACTCAAGGTTTGGGACGCTGAATCCGCGGCCGAAATTGTCACGCTGGTGGGGCATTCGGATGCAGTGACTGCCTGTGAGTTTTCGCCGGACGGCAATCGAGTTGTTTCTGCTTCCGAGGACCGGGTTCTCAGGTTGTGGGACGCCCTAAGCGGCGCTGAGCTCACGGTTCTGGAAGGACACCAGTATGGAGTAAAGCTCTGCGCATTCTCCGCTGATGGAACCAGAATCCTGTCCTCCTCCTCAGATGAAATGAGACTCTGGGAAGCGGCTACAGGTTCTGAGCGCGCAACGCTTCGACAACGGTCGGGAGTCGCGGTCTGTGGGTTTTCTCCGGACGGGACCTTGATCGCGTCGGGCTCGATGGATGGAACGCTGACACTGTGGGACGGAATAACCGGAACACAAAAAGTCAACCTTCCAAGTCAGAAGCGTGAGGTAACCTGTGTCGTGTTTTCTATGGATGGTCGGCGGCTCATCTCCGGGGCACATGACGGGAGCGTGAGAGTGTGGGACGCTCGCTCGGGTGATGAATTGCGTACGTTGTCAACAGGACATATTCAGGGAGTAACCTCCTGTGCTTTTTCGCCGGATGGAGCGAGGGTCGTCGGGTGTTTTTGGGACGGGACCATGAAAGTCTGGGACGCGGCGACCGGCGCGGAGTTGGCGACCGTAAACACCAAAGAAGGGCACTCGCTGGGGATCGCTTTCTCCGTCGACTTTTTGCCGAACGGAACTTTCTTCGTAACTGCTTGTCACGACCACACGCTGAAACTTTGGGACGGCGAGACTGCTAAGTACGCGGCGACGTTTGCCGGGCACATGAACTGGGTGTCGAAGTGGGCATACTTCCGGGACAGCAGTCGAATAGTGTCGTCATCTGACGACTTTACACTTCGGGTCTGGGATTGCGTGCTGGGGACAGAAGTCCCGGAGCAGGGAGGCCACAGCGATATGGTGGTGGACTGCTGCTTCTCACTCGATGGCAGACGTATCGCCTCCGCATCTCAAGACAAGACCGTGCGGCTGTGGAACGGCGCGACCGGTTTAGCGCAGGCTGCAATGGCGGCAGCCGACAAGGTCTTTGGTGTGGCCGCTTGCAACTTCTCGCCTGACGGGACTCGCCTGGTTAGCGCATCCCATGACAAAACATTACGAATCTGGGACGCGGAGACTGGGGCTGAGCTAGCAACCTTGACCAGCAAAGAGCACTCACTGAAGGGTTGTGTATTCTCTCCTAACGGACAGCGGCTTATTTCACAAGCCGAGGGCCGGTTAATACTCTGGAACACGGAAACTGGAACCAGGGTGGCGATCCTTGATGGCGGCTGGGTGACGGATCGGCCTTTCTCAGCGGATGGGAGGTATCTTCTCTCCGGGCCCTCGCGTTCTTTCACCGGACTCAAGCTTTGGGACGGTACAACCGGGTCCAAAAGAGCTGCCCTCGCAAGCGGGCTTGCCAAGGTAACCGCTTGCTCTTGGTCCAGCGATGCCAGGACCATCGTCTCAGGACACGACGATGGAACGGTTGCTCTGTGGAACGTAACTTCCAAGGCTGACGCGCGGATCCTGGGCTCCCATGGGCAGGAGGTTACCGCGTGTGCATTCTCGCCAGATTCAACACGAGTTGTGTCAGCTTCTCTCGACGGGTGTACTACGTTATGGGACGTGACGACGGGGCTCGAACTTGCCAAACTGGCCAACGATCCCGAAGGCAATGTAGATTACTGCTGCTTCTCACCCAGTGGGGACGTGATTTCTTCCGTAACCAGGAACGGGGTTCTGAGGATCTGGGATGCTGCAACCGGAGTGACGCTTACCGAATTCCTGACGGTATTCAGAAAGGTGGCTTGGAACCCAGATGGCGCCAGCATTGTAGCTTGCTCTTTACGGGGTGTAGTTCCTTTGCTTCGGATACAGAACGTAGAGATCGGTCCTCCAATTGTGACTGGTTGGCGCCAGGAAGACCGTCGATTCTTTTTCCGTAGCCGGAGACGGGAGCCCAATCCTGTAATCGGCTGTTGCCAGTGCCGCCAGTGGTCGGAGGTGTCTGTCGAGGTTTTGGGGACTGAGATCCTCTGCGCCAATTGCGGCACGCGGCTCAAAGTCAACCCATTCACGATAGATGCGGATTGGAGGCCGATTGCCGGGGCTTGGCGGGGAAGAGCATAGCAGGCGTCGGATAGTGTGCAGGAATGGGGATCATCAGCATGAAACCCAATTCTCAATCAAAGCGTGAGGAGTTAGGAGATTGGCTGCGGTTCATTCGCGGCGAGAGCCACATCCTGCGCGAGCGCCCGAATCTGTTCTTTCAGCAGGCTGCCAATCAGTCTGACTCTACTGAGCCTGCTCGATACGCGCGACGGCGATTCGAAGCGGGACTCGAGAAGCGCGCATGGTTACGATGGGTTAACAAGTCACAAACCATAAGCCCGTGCTTGTTAACGCTAATCGGGCATGACAAAGGCGTCAACGGGTGCGCGTTCTCATCAGATGGCAAACGAATCGCCTCTGCCTCCAACGATCGTACGGCAAGACTCTGGGACGCTGTATCTGGCGTTGAGATTGCAGTGCTTACGGGCCACAGCCAACAAGTTAAGTTCTGCGAGTTCTCGCCTGAGGCCCGCTCCATAGTCACTGCAGATTACTCCGGCGAGATATTAATTTGGGATTCCGCATCCGGAACTATGCTATGCGCCCCAGAACCGCACACCGGCGAGGTCCGAGGGTGCTGGTTTTCACGCGATGGTTCCGTCTTATTCACTGCCTCTTACGGTTCCGTTTATGTGAGGGATGGTGCTACCGGCGAAGTTCTCCGGAAAGTCGCTCCGGCTGACGGGGCGTTGACAATGGATGTCTCACCGAACAATGGACTCATAGCTATCAAGTTCTGGGATGATACCACGGAGATCTGGGATGCGAGCGAGGGTGTGTCCATAGCTTCTCTCCCCGACCTTTACTCATGCAAGTTCTCCCATGACGGCCGGCTTCTTGTTACCCGTGACTCTGAGGGAAAGTTTACAATCTGGGACACGAGCCCTTTAACGAGATTGCTTGACTTTACAAGCGATGATGACCGCGCCTCCGGAGTCTCGATCGACAATGCTCATATCGTTACTACCAGGAATGATGTAGCGAAGCTTTGGGACGTAACAACTGGCACGGAAGTCTCAATCCTAAGCGGGCATGAAGCGCCGATAATCGAATGCCGCTTCTCGCCGGACGGCAAGCGAATCGTTAGCGCTTCGCGGGATGGCACACTGTGGGTATTCGAAGCACCAACCGGTCGTCCTCTGGCCCACCTGGTCGGACACACTCACGAGGTGAGAGATTTTGCATTCTCACACGACGGCTCACTTTTGGTTTCGGCCTCTGAGGATGACACACTGCGGGTGTGGGATATTAGTGATAAGGAAAGTCCCCGACAGGGCGACGCATTCCGAGGGATCACCACTGTTTGTATGTTCTCTCCAACTGGAAACTTGATCGCGTCCGCCCACCTGGATGCGTTGGTAAAACTCTGGGATGGCATTTCAGGAGAACCTCGTAAGACGCTATACGGGCCTCAGCGCGGACTTGAGCACGATAGCGTGAACGCGGTCTGTTTCTCACCAGATGGAACGAGGCTAGCCTGTGCTCTGACAACACGATCGGGATCGGATCACCCAACTCTGCGCATTTGGGATTTAGAAGTTGGAGATGAAGTACCGTTGGCTGATGCACCCAAACTCGCACAGGCGATCTGTCTCTTCTCGCCTGATGGCAGCTTTCTGGTTTCTGGAGGGATTAAGGGGTTGACTCTGTGGGACACGGGCGGCCGCACGATTCTGGATCGGGTCATGGTTGACACAAACATCACCGCGCTCGAGGTATCGCCAGACAGTAAGTTGATCGTCGCCGGTTCGCAAAAAGGCGAGGTATTGTTGTGGGAGGTAAGCTCCAAACCACCGGGGTTGAAGTTCAGCAAACAACTTGCTGAATCTCACTCAGGTTCATTTCCCGAGATTACCGCTTGCGGTTTCACGCCAGATGGGAAGGAGGTATTCTGGTCGAATAATCTCCGTGCTTTCGTCTTCAGCGCTTCGACGGGTAAAAAGCTCGCCGAGCTTGACGGGGGGATGTTCCGCGGCGGACAAGCCGAATGCCTTCCGGGAGGCCCGTTCTCCGCTGATGGCGACCACATTGCCTTGGGATTTCCGGTCAGGGTATGGAGTTTGGAGTCTGATCAGATGGCGATCAGCACCTCGGATGATGGGTTTGCTCAGATGTCGCCTGATGCTACCCACTTGCTAGCCGCGGAAGCAGGAAAGCTCAAGATATGGGACGTAACCACGAAGGCACAAATTAGCGAGTACGATGCCGACGGGTTATATACGGCCGCAAGCTGGAACCCCGATGCCTCAAGGATCGCCGTCGGCGACAGCCACGGTTACGTACATCTCCTGGAGCTTATCAATATCGAGATAGGTTCGTTCCCAGTAACTCCCTGGCGCGAGCACCCAGACGACCCCGTCGCCGCCGGGTGTCCGGTCTGTCGCTATTGGTTTTCAGTGATGGAAATCTCGCCCGGGAGCGGCTTCAGATGTCCTCAGTGTGGGACTCACCTGCTGCTGAATCGTCGTTCGATAGAGGGTAGCTGGAGGAGAATCGCAAGCGCATGGATCCGCGACAAGAGTTGAAGACACATCGACGTCGCTGCCCGACCGCGCAGAATTGGAAATGCCTAAACTCGATGAATTTGCCCTAACGCCATTTCGCGAACCTTTAAAAAAGACACTGAACCGGAACAAAGGAGTTTATTCATGGCCCAGACGACAAGAACATTTCGAATCTTCGTTAGCTCAACTTTCAGCGACCTGAAGGAGGAGCGGAACGCGCTTCAAAAATATGTCTTTCCCCGCTTGCGCGATCTGTGCACTCAGCACGGCTGTCGTTTTCAGGCAATTGATCTGCGATGGGGCGTGCGGGAAGAAGCAGGGCTCGACCAGCAGACTATGAAGATCTGCCTCGATGAAGTGTCACGCTCACAACGCGCTTCACCCAGGCCGAATTTTATTGTGCTACTCGGCGATCGTTATGGTTGGAGACCGCTGCCGGCAGAGATTCCCCGCCGCGAGTTCGAGCACATTCGCCGGAATACCTCCGACCGGAACAACCGACAACTGCTCGATACCTGGTACAAGCGCGACGACAACGCGCTATTCAAGCGCAAAGTGGACTCTGAGCCGGAGCCGGTCTATTCCCTCCAGCCCCGCAGCGATCGCTTTATCGATTTTCAGGTTTGGGAGCCCGAAGTCGAGCGCCCGCTTCGCGCGATTCTGCTTGGCGGCATCGAGGGTTTAGAACTGAGTGAAGATGAGCGCCGCAGGTATGAGGCTTCGGCTACCGAGCAGGAAATCGCCGCAGGAGCGTTGCGGATCCGAGATGCAAGCGAACACGTTTTTGGTTTCTTCAGGAAGATCAATGGAATGCGCGAAGACCGCAGTGCGACGGACTTCATCGATCTCAACGAAAACGGAACATTGGACAGCCGAGCGAACGCAAGGCTTGGAGAGTTAAAGACCCTGCTTGAGACACGACTGGGCGGGAATATCCACGCTTATGACGCGAGCTGGACCGGCGACGGCGCTTCAACCGAGCACATCGGATCACTGCCCGAAGACCTGGAAGCGTGTCGAGAGTTGATGCGCGATCCCGGCGCGCCGAGGACCGTTTGCGTTGATGTTTGGAAGAGGCTAGCGACGGTTATCGAAGACGAAATCAAGAGACTCGAGAGTATTGAGCCGCTTGAGAAGGAAATCGCCGATCACGCCGCTTTCGCGGAAGACCGCGCGCGGTTATTCGTTGGACGCCGGTCCATGCTCGATACGATTGCCGGCTATCTCGCGAACGCGAACCCACATGCGCTAGCGGTGTGGGGTGAATCCGGCTCGGGTAAGTCCGCGCTGATGGCTAAAGCGATCTCCAATTGCAAATCGTCAGGTGCAAATCGAGAGATTGTATACAGATTCATCGGGGCAACCCCGGCGTCATCCGACGCGCGGTCATTGCTTGAGAGTGTTTGCCGGCAAATAACCCGGATATACGGCGGAGATGAGGCGACGATTCCTACCGACTACAAAGAACTGGTGAAGGAATTCGGAGAGCGGCTGAAGCTCGCAACCGCGCAGAAGCCGCTCGTGGTGGTCCTGGATGCGCTGGATCAACTATCGGATGCGGACCACGCTCGCAATTTAATCTGGCTGCCGGCTGAGCTTCCCGCGAACGTGCGCGTGGTGGTATCGACGCTTCCCGTGGAGTGCAAGACTGCTCTGGAGAGGAAGCTTCCGGCCGCGAACCTGGAGAAGCTGGAGCCGATGCCGAAGGAAGAAGCAGACGAGCTGTTGGAAGCCTGGCTATCGGAGGCGGGCAGAACGCTGCAGGCCGCTCAGCGAGAGGAGGTGCTCCGCAAGTTTGCGCTGTCGGCGTCGAATGTGAGCGACAGTAACACACCCAAACGCGATGAGCACGGGATGCCTCTCTATCTGAAGCTGGCCTTCGAGGAGGCCCGGCGTTGGAAATCCTACGCGCCGGCGGTTGATCTCAAGCCTGACATTCCGGGGATCATTCGGCAGTTATTTGCGCGCCTGTCGTCGGATGCCAGTCATGGAGAAACCGTGGTGTCGCGCGGTCTGGGGTACCTTGGAGCGGCAAAGAACGGATTGAGCGAAGACGAGTTGCTTGACGTGTTGTCGCTGGATAAGGACGTGCGTGCTGACTTCAAGGCTCGCGCGAAGCACACGCCGCCCGAAGAGCGATTGCCGGTAATCGTCTGGTCGCGGTTGTACTTCGATCTGGAGCCCTATTTGACCGAGCGCAGCGCGGATGGAGCGTCGCTGTTGAGCTTCTACCACCGTCAGCTTCGCGAGGTTGTTGAAGCTGAATTCTTGACGGGTGAGCAGAAGACCGCGAGACACGCTCATTTGGCGGGTTATTTTGCGCGTCAGGATTTGTTTGAGCCGCAGAATAAGACCCCCAACATTCGCAGGCTTTCCGAGCTGCCTTATCAACAGACGTATGGCGAGCAATGGGATGAGCTTCATGCGACGCTGACCGACTTTGATTTTCTGGAAGCGAAGCTGACTCACGTCGCGGTGATCAAATCTGGGAGAGGTGAGAACGCGAAGACGATCTACGGCGGAGTCTACGAGTTGCAGGAGGATTATCGTCTCGCTCTTGAGAGGTTTCCGGAGTGAGAGTTTCGACGAACCGGACAAGGGCACAACAGAAAAAAATGGCTGCGCTTGATGAACTCCTCTCAAAAAAGATATCCGGGCGATAGTTCTCCAGGTTGCCGGGCGGAACTTGAGGCATTGTCGCGAATCATTGAAAACGAGGCTCACTTTTTTTTGAGAGAGCCGCAGATCTTTTCGTCTCATCTTCATAACCGGTTGCAGCTCGAAGAAGGGCCAAAACGTGCCGCCCGACTGCTTGAATCTGCTTGTCGCGCGTTGAGCCTTCGCCCCTGGTTGCGCCTAGTAAATCAGCCTGCATTTAAACGCTTGTCAATAAGAGTGCTGCAACATACGCGCGAGATTACGGCGGTTTGCTGGGCGCAAGACAGACTGATCATTAGCGGCGATTCCAGTGGCGCGGTCCACTTCTGGGAAACAGCAAGCGGCCGCGAACTTTATGTTCTCGACGCACATGAGAACGCCGTGCGAGCCCTCACACTGTCGCCAGACGGCGGCGTCCTGGCTTCAAGTGATGGAAGCGGCATTCGGCTGTGGGACGCGCTCACATTTAATTCTCTCTGCGAACTCGAAGGAAACGAGCCGTTGACGTGGTCATCGTCAGGGCTGCTCGCTTCCGCTCGTGACAACAAGGTGCTGCTGCTGAACGCCAGGTGTGAGGTTGTTGCAGTGTTCGAAGGGCACAGCGATCGAGTGTTGAGCTTGTGCTGGGCGCCGGCCGGCGATTTACTCGCATCGGGGAGTGAAGATACGACCGTGCGCTTATGGGATAGCGCCCGCCAACAGCCTTGCGGTGTCTTGTGTGGACATCAAGATCACCTTCTCACCCAAACGTGGCTCCCGGACAATCCGGTCTACGATCCGAAATTCGAAGCGGAGAACCTGATCGAGCAAAAAGTGGCCGGCGTGTTCGCTCTGGCGTGGTCCCCTGATGGAAAGCTCGTCGCATCAGCAAGCGGAGATAAAACTATAAGAGTCTGGGATACGATTACCCGGCGTGAGGTAGCCCAAAAAGGCGGGAGTTGGGACAGCGAGATTGGAGCACTCGACTGGTGGCCCGGCCCGTGTCTCGCATCCGGCCACGCCGATGGCAGCGTGCGCTTGTGGGATGCATTAGGCGACCGACGTGAGTCTGCGCTGCTCAAAAAGCACAACAAGAAGGTAACTGTCCTCGCGTGGTCGCGCGGCGGTCGGCAGCTTCTGGCTTCAGGAAGCTTTGATCCCGAGCACAGCGGCAGCGACAATCTCGTATGTCTATGGGATCCCAAAACATCAACGTCCAAGATTACTCTACAAGGACATACAGATTCGATCTCGCACATCTCCTGGTCTGCGTCCAGCCGATTCCTGGCTACAGCCAGTCGTGACCGGACAATCAGGTTATGGGACGTTACGGATGCAGGTCTTGCAAGTCACGCAGACGTTCCGGAGGGCCACATTCGGGATGTCTCGGCAGTGGCGTGGTCTCCGGACGGTAAAGTTCTCGCTTCATTAGGTTCTGATTGCATAAGAATCTGGGATCCTCACACAGGCCAATTGGAACACGCGTTGAAGCCTGACGGAGGGTGGTTCAGGGCCATGGCCTGGTCGCCCGACTCTCGGGTGTTGACGGCGGCTCGCGACACCGGTGAAATCATCTCGTGGAAAACAACCAACTGGCGGCCTCGGGATTCTTGGGTGGTCGGCGGACCGTTTAATAATTCCGTCGAATGGTCTCGCGGAGGCGAGACACTGGCAGTGGGACGGATAGACGGCGAGATCCAATTGTGGCGAGAGCACAAAGGGGAACACGAATGCGTCGCTAGACTAGCCGGGCACAGGATGCACGTAGACCGACTTGCATGGTCTCCCTATGAACGTTACCTTGCCTCGAGCAGTTGGGACGGGACTGTGAGGCTCTGGGATGTAACTTTGAAGAGACAGTTCGGGCTTCCCCTTGAACAGAATGCCGGCAAAACGTGCGAGCTAGCATGGTCGGCCGATGGCCGGCTGTTGGCGTCAAGCGGCGCCGGCCATAACGTGCGCGTCTGGGAACAAGCAGAACTGAAATGCATTTTCTCGGTCCCGATGGGGCCGGCTACGGCCCTGGCGTGGTCTTCTGATAATCGGTTCCTTGCGTTAGGGGCCGATGGCATCGTTTGGCTCTGGGACACGTCGTCGAGCAGGTTCGTTGGCTCAGTGCGGTGCCTGTCCCGAGTCAAAGCACTGCAATTCAGCCAGGACGGCTCCTTGCTAATGGTAGCCGACGATGGCAGCGCAACAAGCAACCGCGTGATTCCTTACATGTTCGAGTTGTGCAATTTCGAGCGCGGTGTTGACGGCTCACAGACCGTCAATCGGCGAGTTTTACAACAGCCCTTCTGGCGAAGGATTAAAAGCGGCGGCTGGTTAAAACGTTGACTCCGCAAGCTCCGAAATTAGTCCGGCTCTATCTCAACCAGATGTAACTCAACTCAACCGCGGCAGTAGTTCCCCACCCAACGGGATTTCGGCGAAATCTGGTAATGGTTCAATAGAGTGTTGCTGCGTGTCTCGCCACGAAGCAACGAGGTCACAAAGCTGCACAAAGAAAAGCTTTGTGGGCCTTCGTATCTCGGTGACCTAGTGGCGGAACTTTTCTCAACAACTACTAAGCCAAAACCGAAAATCTCCGTCTAACCTTGATCGCGAGAGCTGGCACAAAGCTCGCCTTTGTTAAGCCCGCGAGGAAACAACTCAACCTCAACGAGCCTCTAGTGAATGGTCGGGAAGGTGCGCATTCACATGATGGCAGTGCAAGGTCTTGGAGCTTCTCGCAGCGAGGGTCAGGTCAGAAAAGAGATCAGCGGTGATTGATCGTGATTGGAAAAGCTTCCTTCGGGTTAACGGATAGAGGCCGTGGTGTTTGCAATCAACGGCTTTGGTGATTTCGAGTGGCTGATCGGGAGCGGCGCCGACCTGTGATGTCATAAACAACTAGGGATGTTGTGAGTCGCGATGATCTCTCGATGGCCAATCGAAAGAGGAGTTGAAGCGATGAGAAAGAAACTTGGCCGGACGAGGCTAATCGCATTCGTGGTTTGCGCTTTGGGCGCATCGACTGCGCATGCGCAGCAAAAATCGAGCTTGGAAGGCGCGGCTTACTTTGGCGTGATGCTCTCCGGAAGGGAAGTCGCGCGCGGGGCGAACGCGACCGGCGGACACGAGCAGCTGATCGCCAGACTGAACCACGGAGGCGCACTTGGCGTGCGAGGCGGAGTGCACAACGTCGTGCTCGGGTTGGAAGTCAACTTTCTTGCCGCGAGCAGCGCTGTGCGAGTCAACAACGAGTTTGGCGCGCGGTTTCCAAATCATGGGAAGAGGCCGTTTGCCTACTCAGGAGATGGTTTGCTGTACCCGTTTGCGAGGGCGATCCGAAGCGGGCGCGTCCGGCCTTATCTAACCAGCGGGATCGGGGGAATGTTGATGTCGGCGGATCTGGACAACATCAACGACCAGGAACTACACCACCGCCTCATGTGGAACGCCGGCGGCGGAGCAAAGCTGGTTGTCGGCGAGGGACCGGACGTGTTCCTCGACTTGCGATTTACAAATCACAGATTGCTGGGCTCACAAGGATCCGCCGGAGTCGATCTGCGGTCGATAACGGTCGGGGTTGGCTATCGATTTTGAAATGGGGCCGGCGGGATAGATATCAATTACGGGTATGCGGAAAGACGCAAAAACGCAAAGAGCGCAAAGGACGAGATGCGGGACAAGATCTTTGAAGCTTTTCTAAATCGTCAATATGAAGAAGGCATGGCGCTGGCCGGAGCGAGTGATCTGATCGAGTTATACCCGATTAGCGGCAATCCGCCAGATCGTTACATCGCTCAGTTCAATTGCAAGGGACTGATTCGCTCGGAGGGTGCTGTGGTTGAATCGGACCACTTTGAGGTCGGCATCTGGTTTCCGTCAGACTACCTGCGCCGCGCGGAGCCGTTTCAGGTGCTGACGTGGCTGGGTCCCTGGCAGGTGTTTCACCCGAATATCAGCGACAAGGGTCCGTTCATATGCGTAGGCAAGCTCGCGCCGAACACTCCGCTTGTCGACATCATCTATCAATGCTTCGAGATCATCACCTACAACAAGGTGACGATGCGAGAAGACGACGCGCTCAACGGCGAAGCCTGCGTATGGGCTCGCGCGAATCAGCACAAATTTCCGATCGATCGCCGCCCGTTAAAGCGACGCGCGCTGGAGCTGCAGATCGAACGAGTAGAGAGGGCGGTTGAGCAGTGACATACTCGAATAACAAACGAGACCACCTCATTTTTGAATCGCTTAAGTTGTGTGCGCCATCCACGGAGCAATTAGGCTACGGACGCTGGAGCTTTGAGCTTGTAAACGGCAAGTCGTTCGTCGCAACCGCGCGAGCTGCCGAGCAGTGGTTGCTGCTGGATGTGCCGGTCACTGATCGGATAGGGCGAGGTGAAGTGTGGGATCTGCTTCGGATGAATGCGGCGCTTTACGGACTGAGCAAGGTGGTCTTGATGCCGGACAATCGGTCGGTTCACGTGCGCGCCGATCTGCCGCTCCCCGCCGATGAAGACGCCGACCGCGAGAGCGAGCGAGACGGGGAGTTGACTACCCGGTTGCGTGAGGCGTGCGCAGGACTGAAGGTCGCTTTGAGCAGTTTTGGAAGCGCGAAAAAACAGCCTAAGGCCCTGGGGACGGTCCAATCTGCGCCTGAGGCGGGTAACCGGGGCGAGACGCTACGCCGCGCAGTTGCGGAGACCGGTTGGCGGTTCAATGAGCGCTCATCCGGAATGCTGATCGTCGATCTCGACACGCGAGCCGGTTTTTATCAGGCAACTGTTGAGCACCGAAGCGCGGGCGCGGCGGCTCACGTGTCGGTGGAAGTTGCGCGGTTCGAAACGCTGGGCGAAATACCGCGGCAAGCGCTGGGCGCGTTGCTGCTTAAGACTGGCGGGCTCCTCAGATTAGCTCGTCCGGCGGTCGAGCAACACGAAACGAGTGTCACCGCGCGCTTTGAGGTTTCATTCGGTCCGCAGCCTACGGCTGTTGAATTGACTCATGCCCTTTCGGCGCTGTCGATAGCCTGCACGTTGTGCGGGCGGGAGGCGCGGGCGATTCAAGGTGAAGCCGTAGCAAGAGAGTACATGTCAATCGCGGCAGTCGAACGTGTTGAAGCCAGGGAACATGTAATGTTCACGACTGCCGATTAAACAAGATGGAGGTCACGATAATGGGAATGCCACAACAGTTAGGAATAGGGCTTCAGGTTAGCGACGTGTCGGGGCAGAAGCTTCACAGCGTGAGCAACGTGCCGCCCGATGCGACGGTCGGGGAGCTGATTCAGGGAATGCTGTCGCAGATGAATCTGCCGCAGAACGATGTCAGCGGCCGCCCGCTAACTTATCACGCACGCCTGGAGCGCGAGGGCCGGCACCTGCATGCTTCCGAACGGTTGGGAGATGCGGTTCAGAACGGCGATAAGGTGGTTCTCCAGCCGAATATCGATGCGGGCTAGGACGCCAGGGGAAGACCAATTCAAGAAGATTGAAACTGAACAATGAAAGATGCAAATTGAGAATTGTACTGGGACCTCTGGGTTCACTTACGCTCCAGAGATTTGCCCGTCGACACTTTTCAGTTTCAATTTCTCAATAA
>JBASRM010000550.1:0-12929 GCA_049273835.1 Blastocatellia bacterium
GATCAATGTCGCGACTCGATAGTAATGTCACCTTTCAAACCCAATAGAAATGTCACCTTTCAAGTAAGGATAAGATGCACCAGGAGAGGAGGTGCACTTGGGAGGAGACTTGGTGATGAGCAAGAAGGAACGCGACTGGTTCCGAGTGTTAGAGCGGGTAAAGAAGAAAGAGATAACACTAAGACAGGCGACGCAAATAATGGGAGGTAGCTATCGACAGTGTCTAAGGAGGCACAAGCGGTACGGTCAAGAAGGGGCCAAAGGGTTGGTGCATCGAGGGCGAGGGCAAGGATCCAACCGGGCCAAGAATGATGAGACAAGAAAGGGGATCATAGATCGATACCAAGAGCGGTATGGGGACTTCGGACCAACGCTGGCGGCAGAAAAGCTGGCCAAAGAGGGCCACGAGGTGGATCACGAGACACTTCGACGGTGGCTGATAGAAGAAAAGCTGTGGAAGAAGCGGCGAAAGCGATCGCCGCACCGGTCGTGGCGGGAGCGGCGAGCCCATTTCGGAGAACTAGTACAACTGGATGGGTCACCACATAAGTGGTTCGAAGAGCGAGGAGAGATCTGCTGTCTGATGAATATGGTTGATGATGCAACTGGGGAAACGCTGGGTCGATTAGACGAGCAGGAGACGACGTTTGGAGCGATGAAGCTATTGTGGAGTTGGATCGATAAGTACGGCATTCCAGCGGCTCTGTATACCGACCGAAAGAACGTCTATGTACCGGATGAGAAGACAGCAGCCAAAGCTGAGCTAAGCGGCCAGGAGGCACTGACTCAGTTCGGAAGAGCGTGCAAAAGCCTAGGAATCAGGATAATTCAGGCCCATTCTCCGCAAGCTAAGGGAAGAGTGGAGAGAAGCAACGGTACTTATCAGGATCGACTGGTAAAGGAGCTAAGGCTAGAACAGATCAGCGACATCGATTCGGCTAACAAGCTACTGGCTGAAAGCTTTGCAGATAACCTCAATCAGAAGTTTGCGGTGACTCCGAGGGATAAAGGTGATTTTCATCGAAGCGCGAAAGGCCGAGATTTGGCTTCTGTGTTTTGCATAGAAGAAGAACGATCGGTGACCGATGACTGGATAGTTCGCTACGGGAATAGCTACTACCAGATGGCCAGGCAGAGTAAGCAACCGCCGACTACCAAAAAGGTGAAAGTGAGAAGCTACCTTAACGGCGAGTTGCACTTCAATTACCGAGGCAAAGACTTGGTGCACTGCGAGCTTCCACAAAGGCCCGTGCCGGCAAAAGCGGAAGCACCAATCAGGAGCAAGCCTAGGCACATACCGACGCCAGCTCCAGATCACCCTTGGCGTGGCCCTACCAGGGCCCAGATGCTAGGCGCCGAGCGCAGAAAGCAAGCGGCTACAAAGTGACTCACACTCAGAAGCCCGCACCTCAAAGGGGAAAGCTATGGAAACTGCCGCGCGTATGGAAAAGTGGAAAAACGAACTGCATGTTTTCCCACTTTCCCACAAGCGCTTGGAAAACTCGTCGCAAAAAAAGCCGCGACGAGTTTTCCACAGTTCCCACAGCTTCTACTACTGGTTTTATTGCCAAAGAAGGAGAAGAAAGAATGTGACATTTCTAATGAGTTAAAACATGTGACATTTCTAAAGAGCTTTGACATACACCACCTTTCACTGTTTTAGACTAGCCAAGAGACATCAAAGGCTAAATAAATTCGTACTGCCGCGCACGTGCTTGAGGACTTCGGCCTTGTCAATCGGACTCAACCTGTGTAAATGTTAGGAGCACTCAAAGCCCGGATGTTGTCGTCACGAAGACTGTCGCCAACGAGCCCCGCCGGCCTTCATAACTATGAAAGCGCGGTGTTCCTCACCCCCGTCTAACACAGGCGCACAAGGAGCGATATGAGAAGTTCTGCTCAACTGGAACGGCGGCGTTTCGAGCGCGCACCTATTAGCGCGCAAGTTGAATTCGAGCTTACAAACAGCAGCAGCGGGCCCTCTCGCGTAAGAAAACACATGGCCAACATCAGCACTGGCGGTCTGTTCATCACTACCGAAGAACCGATCAGAACCGGGACCAGAATGGTCGTGCGTTTCGAGTTGCCGCTCAACAAGCATAGAGTGATTGCTGTTTCAAGGGTCGCCTATGTCAGGAAGGGAGTAGGCCTCGGAGTGGAGTTCTTGAGCCTGGACGACGAGGATCGCGAGGAGATTGAAGCATACATTGCTACGTTGAAGCCCGTGTCGCGCGTTTCCTGAATCTAACCGGCATCTGAACGGCATCCGTCCCCCAATTGAGTCACGGTTATGCCTAAAAAATAAACTCTTGTAATGCCATAGTGCGTGTGCAATAATCGCCCCGTTTTAGTTAATTCTGCCCCAAATTAAGAATACTCCGAGCATTTCTGGCTTGACCTCAACGACTCGCCCCCGCGGGTTCGCAGCCGGACGATCTCGACTACAAATCGAAATCTAAGGGAAGTATGCACCTGAAAATGGCACATTCCTCCTGTCCTTTGTGCAGGCTATCCTTGTCGCCAGCCGCAACTGGCGACACCCCTGACACAAGACTTTGTGACAAGTGTCAAATGATGGTCCAGACCGCTTTTAAGGGTGTTGGCGCAGCTTCAAAGCTGCCGACCGCCTCGAATTACCCGGACATTGCGACCGCTGAAGCGGGCGCGCCAGCATCCGATCTGCCTCGGATGGAATCACTTTCTGATGGTCTCTCAACCTTCGCTAACTCGACCCACGAGCCTTTCCATCAACAGGTGTCATTTGGATCGGGCGATCGCTTGGACTCCGCCTGGCAGCACGACTTCATACAGCAGGACGATGTGGAGGACGAAACTTGCAGCTCGATTGAAGAGTTGCCCGGACTCCCCGCCGACGAATCTCTTGCGCCTAGAGACGTATTTTTCGCCAACCTGGAGGTGGAACCTTACAAAGACTACGCGGGCGATTCGCATCTATCGACGGATATGTCGTTTCCGACTGAGTCAGTTTCCACAGTCACCGGCGCCGCTGTGATTGAAGATCAGGTCGTTGACCCGCACACCAACGCTGCCGAAGTCGCCGCGCCCGCGCAGGTTGGGCTTCCTGTCTGGGATTCTTCTCAGCAGGTGTGGCCGGTCCTGGTACTTCCGCCGAGTGAGACAATGTATTCAAGGCCTGGATTTCGATTCGCGCTCGCCCTGCTTGTACTGATTACTTTCGCGGCAGCGTTCTACTTTCTGATTAACGGGACGGCATCGCCAGATCAAACATCGAGTGCGTACCCTACAGAAGGTGTTTCATCTGTGCTGGCATCCACCCCGGTACGATCGCCGGCGGCTGAAACCCCGCACATAACTTCCCCGGCTTCTTCAAGCGTTAGTGCAGCTGGCGACTCGAAGCCCAGCGGGACGCCGGCGAGCGACGCGGCGGCGTCAAACGACCAGAACGTTCAAGGGCGTTTTTCACTCCAAGCGGCAGCGTTCCCAACAGAAGCCGCGGCGGACGAGTTTGCCGAGAAGTTGAAGCAGGCGGGTGTACCGTCTTACGTAGTCAACGCCGACCTCGCGCGACGCGGGAGATGGTTCAGAGTGCGGATCGGCAGATTCAATACCGCCGAAGACGCGCAGAGGTACAGCTCCGAAGCCCAGCTCCGAGCCAGGGCTTCGGGGACGTCGCTACAGTTGATCGTGTGCCAGTACGAACAGCCCTGATTGGAGAATCTGAGGATTCCAGACCGATGCAGGACTTTCATCCGCAGAATCTCAGATACGCAAGACTAGTCGACCGGTACTCGAGATACATCGAGTCGCCGGTCCTGCGGTTAAAGTTCTTGAACAGCGCGTTGAACGTCGATCAATCGCGAAGTGTGTGGAACAAGTTGCCGCTGGTAGGTTCGCTCCCTGATCGCGCAATGATAATTGTGGAACTCTCAAAAGTATTACCACTCGACCGGCCGGCGCCACTAGGCATAAGGCTCGCGTCGCTTCTGTATCGACTGCGATACGGGCTGTACGCGATGTGTATGGGGCTGGCACTGTTTGCCGGCGCGAGCCTGGTGTTTGCCGTTGCGAAAATGGTTAGCGCCCTGTCCGTTTCCACCGAAGCCAAGGACATCGCCGCCAACATTCAACCCGCGGCCGATACAAAGGGAGGCGATGCAGTTGCTGCAATCGGCTCCGGAGCAGGACTGACGCTTGACAAGGTTTGGCTCGCTGAAAAAGGCGAGGGCTATGAGTTTTATAGCAACGGCGCTCGAGTTCTAACCGAACTCGAGACGAAGGGAGCCAAGCGGAGTTTTTACCGATTCGATCTTGAAAAACTCGCCGAGAGCTCCGATCAGGACGAGATCCTATCACATCCGGTTGGTATCGTTTATCACGTCTCGGAAAGCGACCTGCTGCCTTTTGCCGATCGATATAACTCGTCGCTGAAGCATCAGTCGCGATCGCTTCTCGAATATGCGCGCGAGCACCGGTTGTACAACTACGTAATCGACAGATTCGGGCGGACCTACAGAATTGTGGCCGACGAGTTCGCCGCCAATCACGCCGGTAACTCGATCTGGAGTGACGGCCGCGGACTCTACGTCAACCTCAGTGCGAGTTTTATCGGTATTTGTTTTGAAGGACGCGGGGCAACGATGGGCTCCGAGGGAATCAATGAAGCACAGATATATGCGGCCCGTGTGCTGACGGCTGTGCTGCGGTCAAGGCACGGAATCGACGACGCCAATTGTGTCACTCACGGGCTTGTCAGCGTGAACCCGTCAAACCGGCTCATGGGATATCACACCGACTGGGTTTCGGAGTTTCCGTTTGAAGCTCTCGGCTTGAGTAATAAGTATGCTACCGAGCTCGCGGCGATTTCGCGGCTTGGCTTTGGCTACGATCAAGCGTACGTCGCGGCGGCCGGAGGTAAGTGGCCAGGATTGGAACGAGCTGATGCGGCGTTGCGGGAAGGGTCTGAAAAAAATGGCGTGACCGTTGAACAAGAACGGCGATCGCTCGCGCGAGTGTTCGGGCGTGTTTTCTCGAAACAGCGCGCCCTGGAAAGGTGATGGGTGATTCGCGATGGGAACACGTGATGAGTGATACGTTACCTGAAGCAGATCTATTGATCAGTGGGGTACATCACACTGCGCCGAATCACGCATCACCCATCACGCGTCACGAATAGGCATGAACAAGACCGATTTAATCAATGAAGCGGCGAAGCGAAGCCGATTGAGTCGCAGCGAAGCCGCGCGCGGCGTTGAAGCTGCGCTCGATATAATCAAGCGCGAACTCGGCAACGCGCAAGCAATTCAAATACAGGGCCTGGGCCGGTTGCACCTAAGACCGAAACGGCACGGCTTCCTGCCTGCGTCCATCAAGGACGGCTCCCCGATCCCGATACCCGCAGGCAACGCCGTCCGATTGAAGCCAAGTCGCGGGGCTGTCGCTAGCCTTAACAATGAGCCCCTCAAGCTCATCAACAAAAACAACCTTGGAGGTAACATGGATAAGAAGCACGAAAGGGAAACCATTGATAACCAACCGGCGCCGGCGGAGGGCGCGTCACTCGGGCTGGATGTTGGAACCAGCCGTCTGGTGTTGGCTAGCGGCTCCGCAGACCGCGTAAAGGCTAAAGCGGAGTTGAACGCGTTCATAGCTGTACCTTTCTCGAAGTTCACCGAGAGTATTCTGAAGCAGAACAAAGTGACCTATCAGTTGAACGGTGGCTCGACTCTTCAGGTTTACGGGAACGAAGCAGCTCGTTTTGCGAACGTCTTCAACACCGAAGTGCGCAGACCGATGAACGGCGGCACGCTGAACCCGACCGAGGAATACTCGATGTCGGTTATGCAAGCCATCATTCAGCAACTGGTGCGCAAGACCAAGAACAGCGAGACGATGCGATTCAGCGTCCCCGGCGCGCCGCGCAATGAAGTCTCACCTAATCTCGTCTATCACGAAGCCATGCTTCGCGACTTACTCAACTCGATGGGCTACAACGCAAAAGGAATTAACGAAGGGCTGGCCGTTGTGTTTGCCGAGTTGGAAAAGGAAAACTTCAGCGGCATCGGCATAAGCTGTGGCGGCGGTATGTGCAACGTCGCGCTTGCTTTCATGTCGATACCGGTGATGACCTTCAGCACCAACAAAGCAGGCGATTACATCGATCGAAATGTGGCCAACGTGACCGGCGAGCTGCCGACCAGAATCCGATTGATCAAAGAAGAGAGTCTCGACCTCTCTAACGCGCCGCAAAACAAATACGAGAGCGCGCTTCACATTTACTACGACGACGTTATCCTGTCGCTGGTTGAGACGTTGAGAGCGGCACTCGCCGAACAGAAGAACTTGCCGAGAATCGATAAGCCGATACCGATCGTACTAAGCGGCGGCACGGCGAAGCCGAAGGGGTTCCTCGAAAAGTTCCGTCAGGCGCTAGAGCGCGACGGCTTCCCCCTCGACATATCAGAGATTCGCATGGCCGATGAACCGCTGACGGCGACGGCTCGCGGATGTCTGATTGCCGCGATGTATGACGCGTAGATAACGGCCAGGTGAGTTGGAAGTCTGAGAAATCTAGTTCGCAGATCGAATCGAGGAGGTTACGGCGCTCGTTAGACGGGCACGTCATGGCTCTCCCGTAGGAGGGCCATGACCTCGCGGAGGGATGACTAAAAATAGCCCAGCATTCATTGCTGGAAAAGCTACAGCGCGTAGCTTGGAGTCCGGCTGAAAGCTGAATCCTACCTTGCAACGGCACATTTTCAGCCGTCCCTCCGGGACTTCGACGCGTGTCGCCGGTCGCGTACCCACCGATAAATCGGTGGGCTAATATCGGCTCTCCCTCCAGGAGAAGAGCGAGAATGCAAATGTCCAAAATACAGTGCTAACTGGATAACGCTGATGTGCGCATATCTCGCGGACTTCGCTCGATATGCTCAGCTTCAAACTCGGCGCGATGTACTAGGCGCGATGTACTATCTGCTCGGCTCCTATGATCGCGCGAATGTGCGGACATGCTCGCCTGAGGATGCTATTAAATCTGATTGGTAAAACAAACCCTCCGAACGAAACACGCATCAAAAACGCGCTCCTTTACAACGTCAACAGGGCTGCTGTACGCTTGAGGTCCAGGTATCGGGCCTTCATTGTTAACCTTACAATCAGTGAGGAACACCATGTTGTCACTCAATAAGTTCAGATCGCGCGGTCGCGATTGGACATTCTCGTCCAATTGGTTTCAGGAATTCTTTCGGCGCTATACGTTTCTGGCGCTGGTTGCGCTGTCAGTGGTTGCGGGGATGATGTTTGGCGCCACGGTGGCCTATCAGGCGAGCATGACCCAGGAGGCACAGGAGGTAGCGGGTCTCGCGAGCTACCGGCCAAATTTGGTCACGCGTGTGCTTGCCGATGATGGGAAGACGGTCGTCGGAGAGTTCTCGCTCGAGCGCAGAATCCCAGTCACCTACGATCAGATTTCTGAAACAATGAAGAACGCCATCTGGGCAATAGAGGACGACCGCTTCTTTCAGCATATCGGCGTGGATCCGATTCGGATCGCAACGGCCGCCTTCAAAAACGTGGTCAAGAGCCGAAAGGCGGAGGGCGCTTCGACCCTGACTCAACAGCTCGCGCGGGCACTGTTTCTCACTCCTGAAAAAACCTACACAAGAAAGATCAAGGAAGTGTTGCTTGCGCTTCAGATCGAGCGGTACTACACCAAAGAACAGATAATGGAAATGTACTGCAACCAGATCTTTCTCGGCGGAGGCGCCTACGGATTCGAGGCTGGGTCGCAATATTACTTTTCAAAATCCCTAAAAGACCTGACTCTTGAAGAGTGCGCACTGCTTGCCGGGCTCCCCAAGGCGCCAAGTCTGTACTCGCCCACACGCGACGAGAAGGCTGCGCTCGACCGCCGCAACGTCGTGCTCTACAGGATGCATGAAGAGGGTTACATCACCGACGACGAGTACAATCGCGCGCGCCAGACGAGGATCAATCTGAACATCAGCCCGCAGCAGAACAGCAACAACTCGATCTTCGGGTACTTTGTCGAAGAAGTGCGACAGGAGTCGGAAGAGACATTTGGGACATACGAAACGCAGACCGGTGGAATGAATATCTACACGACGCTGGACGCCGTCGCTCAGCGCGAGGCAGTCCGCGCGGTGCGGCGTGGTCTTCACTCTTACGAAGACCGGCACGGCAAACGCTGGAGGGGCAAGCTGACCAACATTCTTGATTCAAAGCCTCCGGCTGATCTCTCACATTACGCGCATCCTGATTGGATGGGGGACTACCTCGCGGGCGAGTACATCTACGGATTGGTGATGAGCACCGGACCGGCAGGCGCCGATGTTCGCTTCGGCGACTATAAAGCGACCGTGGGCGAAGCGGGAACCAAGTGGGCAGGTGCGTCGGCGACGAAACTGCTTCGCCGGGGAGACCTCGCGGTTTTCAAAGTCAACAAGATAGACAAGGACAAGAAACTGCTGGATGTGACGCTGGACCAGTTGCCTTCGGTGGATGGCGCTTTGATATGCCTGGAGTCCAAGACCGGGGACGTAAAGGCGATGGTCGGCGGTTATGATTTTGCGACCCGTAAGTTCAACAACGCGACGCAAGCCGAACGTCAAACCGGTTCGACGTTCAAGCCGTTTATTTATGCGGCGGCGGTTGAGAATGGCTTCACCCCCGACACTATTGTAAGCGCTGAACCGTTCGTCGACCCGGTAACCGGTTGGTCTCCGGCTAACTATGACGGCTCGTCAGGCGGAGGAATGATGCCGCTGAGGAACGCCCTTCAACAATCGTTGAACGTGGTCGCCGTGCGGTTGCTTTCAATAGTCGGCGTTGAAAAAGGCGCGGACATCGTAAAACGGTTCGGTTTGCCAAACCCGATGAAGCGGGTGTTGCCATCCGCGCTCGGCGCCACTGAAGAACCGCTGCTTGACATGGTCAGCGCTTATTCCGCTTTCTCAAATCAAGGCATGCGCGTCAAGGCTCACCTTATCAAGCGTGTCACTGATGCCGACGGCGAGGTTAAACAAGAATGGCAAGCTGAATCCTCAAAAGTAATCTCCCCGTGGGTTGCAAACCAGATGCAGATAATGATGCGCGGCGTGGTAACCGGCGGGACAGCGGGCTCGATGATGTCGAACAAGGAACTCGCCAAGCGCATGATCTGCGGCAAGACCGGCACGGTAAACGATTTCACTGATGCCTGGTTCATAGGCTACACGCCGACTTACACGGCGGGGGTGTGGATTGGATATCCGGGTTTGAAGAAGACTCTCGGGAACAAAGAGGCCGGGTCGGTCGCGGCGCTTCCTATGTTTACCCACTTCATGGAGAAGTTCCTCAAGGACAAGCCAAACGACCAATTCCCGAAGAACGTGCCGCTCGACCGCGAGGCGTTGGCTCGCAGAGGCGAAGCCGAACGCGCGATTCGTCAGGCTCAAGCTGGAGAAGCAGCGCAGACCAGCGACGAGCTGAGCGACAAAGCGAAGAGCGCAGGCCAGGATGAAGAGCCTTCCAAAGAATCGAAGGAACCCAAAGAATCAAAGCCCCGGCCTGCGCCTAAGATGATCGAACCGGAGGGCGGCCCCGCGCCGAGACCTCCTCACCTCGAGAAACCGCGCCCCGAAACCGATCGCGATAGCTTCCGGCCGCCGCCAGGAGTAAAGCGCGACGACCGCAGCACAGAAAAGGACGAAAAGAAGAAGCGCGGAAAGAACGGATAGATCAAGTTAAGCTTAGGCGCACGATTAGATTCGCTGAATCCGGAATCCGGAATCCGGAATCTGGAATTTGCAATCTGAATTCTGGAATCATCTAAGACCCGAAATTTGAATGCGGCATTCCGCACTCCCCTACTGGCATGCTCTTCCTTATCCTCGTCGTTTTCATCGTTGTAGCCGTGGTCTACGGATTCAAGTCCCAGCGCGGGCTGAACCGCAACGAAAGACTCTATCTGAAGCGACGCGGCTACGAATCCCCAGTCGAGCTTGAAGACCCACCTCGTACTTCAAGGGACGCGCGATTACTGGGCTTGATTGAATCTCTCAGTGATATCTCGCCTTTTGCGCGTCAACGTGCGGCGGAAGACCTCGCACGGATGTGCGCGTCGGACCAGCGCGATCCGCGGATGCTGTCCTCGCTAATCAACACACTGAACGACAGCGACGCCTCGGTGCGGAGCGCCGCGGCGAAGGCTCTAGGCAACTTTGGTGGTCCGACTTCAATCGACGCGCTTAAGAAAAGAATGGAAGCGGAAGAATCAATACACGTGAGAGCGGCGGTAGTGCAGGCGCTTGAAAAGTTGGGCGATTAGGTTTGTGTTGCGATTTCAATCGGAATAGCACTTTCATAATAACGTATATCGAGTAACACCCTTTCGTTCGGCATATTGTTCTCCAAGAAAGAGGCGCTGCGCTTCAGCGTCGAGCCCACGCAACTTGCGACAAAAGCCACTTAGATTGCGGTCAAAGATTACAGCGCAGATATCCTATACCAAACTACTTCGCTTGGTATAAATCCATCACAAACTTCGGTACGTCCGGTTCGTCGCTGTAGTTTAATTCCTTACCTAGCCCAATCATCCAACGATGCATCCACGAGATGCCGAACTTCCCAACATATTCATCTTTAAGTTGGTAGGCTTTGTCTCGTAAGGCTTCCTCTAGGGTGATAAATGAATAGCCGCGCTTTGTTAGCCTTTCTATCATCTCATTCATGCTAACGCTGTTAAGCTCATTGACGTGTATCAGGAATACCTGCTTGGCCTCATATCCAAGAAGCTGTCGGGAGCGTCCTTCATGATAGTCAAACATTTTATTGAGATGATCCAGGTAAGCTGCCCGAATTCGCCTTTCTAAGACTTTATCTCTCTTTTGCTTCGCTTTCTTGTAGGCGTTAGCAAAGATGAAATCTTCGTGCTCGATTGTAAACGGCGCGATATCATAGCCGCGAGACTTTAGGAAAGCCTGGAAAGAATCCTTCGCTTCTCTAGTAGTTCCTGTATGGTTGTAAGGGTAGCGGAAGTAGAGCTTATTGAAGCCACGCTCCTGCATGAGTCGGCGCGTAATCGCTTCACCACGAATTACTTCGTCCTCATACTGCTGCAATGACGACTTGTTAAAATCCGCATGAGAAAAGGTATGGTTACCCAGAGTCATTCCTGCATCCAGCCACATTCGCAGTATATTGATCCGGGCATCCGTCTCGCCTTTGACATAGAGCTTGCTTTCATTCACGAATCCAATAGCAGGAACTCGACTTGCGACCAAAGCTGCTAACAACTTGCTGGTCACAGCTTGCATTTCCTTTATGCCCCTGGCATCGTCCGCCATCGGCAGATCGTCTATCGTAAACGCTACTTCACGGCGAGGTGTTTGGGCATCCGATAAAGAATAATTGCCACAGAAGGCCCAAAACAGAATGGCCAGTAACCAAAGCTTCTTCATAGCTTCTCCAATATAGAAAGGCCAGCACCCCTCTCCAGGAAGGTACCAGAACCCGAGCCCTTTGGAGACGGCGCCGTAGACCAGTGGATTAAGCCGGCGGTTGGGCTACTGCGAGGTGCTGAAGCAGTACAATGCGCCACGGGTCCGCACGTAGATCCGTCCATCGCTCAGGGCGGGCGTTGCATTGACCTCGTCGTCGATTTCGTTGACGGCGAGCACCTCCCACTCCGCGCCGGCTTTGAGAACGGTGATCTTGCCTTCGGTATTCGCGAGGAACACCTTACCGTCCGCGGCAACCGGTGACGCATAGTACTCGCCCAGCGCGCCCGGGCTCCGGCCCTCCTTCAGGATGCGGCCGGTCGCGGGATCAAGCGAGGTGATGATGCCGCCGGTTTTAACCATGTAGTACACGCCCTGATACAGGAGCGGCGCCGGAATGTACGGGATGTTCTTCTTAAGGCGCCAGCGAATCGCGCCGCGTTCGAGCTGGCCCCGCGCGTTGCCCGGGCGAACGGCGATCGCCCCCCACTCGCCCACGTCGAACGCCCGCATCTTGTTCCATTCCTGGGCGACGATGAACTTGTCGTCGTTTTCATCGATCCAGCCGAAGTGCTCCCCAAGGTCCGCATCACCGCGAAACTCCTGCAATGACAGCCGCCCGTCCTTGTCCTTGTCGTATTGAGACAACAGCGCCGTGAAGCTCGGCATCGACGGCTCATTGCTGCCAAGGGTGGAGATCATCAGGGTGTCACCGTGAGCCAACGGCGTGCCGAGCGCACCGGCGGATGCCACCGGCAGCCACCAGCGCTGGGCGCCGGACGCGAGGTCGTAGGCGTCAAGACGAGTCGAGCCCAACACAATCAGGTCCGCGTGAGTCGCGTCCGGTCGAAAGACCATGGGCGTCGACCACCCAATCGATATGCCTGGCCGGCCGGTCTTCCATCGCAGACCCCCGGTCGAGCGGTCGAGCGCTATTACAAAGGACCCCGTCTGTTGGTCGCAAACCAGCACGACTGTGCCCTCGTCGATGATTGGCGAACCCGCCATTCCGTAGAAGTTCTTGAAGGGTCCGAGGCGGGAGGTCCAACGCACTTGGCCGTCGTTGTTGTACGACACCAATCCAAATTCAGGGAAGAAGGCCACGACGCCGCTCTCGTCGGCGGCTGGGGTTGGCGACGCGGGATCGTTGGCTTTGTAGGCGGTCTGCGCGCGCTCGCGCCGGACTTCTCGGCGCCATAATTCCCGGCCGCTCCGCGTGTCCAGGCAGAACGTGATCAACCGGTCGCCTTCGCTGGCAGTGCCGTAGAGCCGGGTGCCAATCACGATCGGCGACGACTGCCCGTAAGGCACCGATGCCTTCCATGCCATGTTCTTGGTAGGCGAAAACTCGACTGGGTACCCAGTGGATAATGCGACTCCGGACCCGTTGGGCCCGCGAAACCGCGCCCACTGCGCGTCGGCGCGGCTAACGGTGCCGATCAATAGCAG
>JBASRM010000554.1:0-1671 GCA_049273835.1 Blastocatellia bacterium
GATCAATGCTTCCGGGATCAAGTGGGTGTCCTCTTTTCCTCTCAATCTCGAGAAGAGTTTAGATCGCGCATCTGCCGTCATAGTCTTAAACTCGGTGCAGACCGGCAGGCCTGAAGCTCTACTCGAAGGCTCGATCATCAGTGCAAAGCGAACCGCCGCAAGCGCAGCCATTGCTGCGCAATGCCTTCATCGCGAGAGATCGCCGAATAGAGCGGGACTTATCGGCTGCGGCTTGATTAACTTTGAAATTGCCAGATTTCTGCTCGCCGTCTTTCCGAATATGAAGCAACTGGTCATCTATGATCTCGATCCTGCCAGGGCAAATCGTTTTAAGGAGACGTGTCAGCGCACGTTTGCGGGAATCAGTATGGAGATATCAGCGGACATGAACGCGCTGTTGCGAAGTTGTTCGCTGGCGGCATTTGCAACGACGGCGATCGCACCTCATGTCACTAACGCCGCGGAGCTATCGCCCGACCACACCGTCCTCCACATATCATTGCGCGACTTGTCCCCCGAGATCATACTCGCTTGCGACAACATTGTTGACGATGTGGACCACGTTCTCCGCGCTCACACATCCGTCCACCTGGCCGAGCAGTTAGCGGGCCATCGCGATTTCATTCGGTGCACTCTTGGAGAAATTATCATAGGAGCGGCGGCCGCGAGGAGAGATCAGAGCACCGCAGTGTTCAGTCCTTTTGGGCTCGGAATACTCGATGTCGCTCTGGCACATACGGTACGCGACATCGGAGTGCGTCAAGGCAAGGGTACGGTCATCAGGTCGTTCCTTCCCGTCTCCTGGGAAGCCGAGCCGCAACAATAATCATCTCAATTACATCATCTCTTTCGGCGATCATGTCTTACAAAATGAGGAGCGACCCTCTAGGATACGTCCCTAAGCCCTTGCATTGCTGCTCCATTGAGCCGCAAGTAGCGCGTTTGACTGGCTAACTTCCGTGATTTACAAGAGCAGACCGGTCGAGTATGTCAGTGCCGCTGCAGCTTCTTCGAGGCAACCGAGAGGAACTACGTTCAGCGATGATCGACACTACAAATTGAAATGCCTGGTCTGTCACAGAAGCTTTGAGGATGACAGCTTCCGGCTCGAGTGTTCGACGGAGCACGCACCGGCGCTCCTCGTCACGGATTATGAAAATAAGAAGTTCGAACCAGATGGCGATGCCGAAGGGATTTATAGATATCAAGGGTGGCTGCCTATAGTCCGCACGCTGGAGCGCGCGGCCCGAACCGTAACGTATCAGAGCGAGAAGCTAAGCCGCCTCACCGAACTTCCCAACCTCTGGATCGCCTTCAATGGCTATTGGCCCGAGAAGGATGCATGGCTCGAAACGGCCACGTTCAAAGAACTCGAAGCCTATTCGGTTTTGGCGCGCATTCCAAAAAATCAGAATGGAATTCTAGTAGTAGCATCCGCAGGCAATACTGCCGCAGCATTCGCCCTCGCCTGTTCGCGCAACAGCATTCCCTGCTTGATCATAGTCCCGGACGGAGGCTTGCAAAGGATACAATCCAGCGCTCCGATCAATCCCTGTGTGAAGATAGTCTCATTGATTGGTTATACCGATTATTGTGACGCCATCACGCTTGCCGAACGAATCTCGAAACTAGATGGATTCTTTCCAGAGGGCGGCGTGAAAAACGTTGCAC
>JBASRM010000556.1:0-15971 GCA_049273835.1 Blastocatellia bacterium
GTGACGAGTCCTAGAGGAGTTAAGGCGATGTAAAAAGGGCTGACTGTGTTTTTGCAGTCAGCCCTTTATTTCGTGGATTAAGTTTGGTGGGTTCAGCAGCCAGCTTACCACACCTGTTTTCTGCCGGTGATTTATCCGAAGGTCACCATCAACTCGCGGCCAAAGCTGAACTGCGGGCGGCGGCGCTGTTTAAGAGCCTTGGTTCCCGTCTGCGAAAGCGCGGTGACCAGGATCGGCATAGCGATCGTCGGGTCGCACAGCACCGACACAGTCTTCGCGTCCTTTGCTACCCTGCCCCAGGTTTGAGCTTCCTCAAAGCTCCGTCCTGAAGTCGCGCTGCTTTCGGGCAAATCGAGGCCGATCTGCAAGGCGTATTTGTGGCCTCGCATAGTCTGCTTGATTATCGACGCGGTCACTTCTGTCTGTTGTACAAAGCTTTTTGGCGGGCCGCCTCCGAACAACACTACGGACGTATTTACAGAGCGCGCCATGATCTGCGCTGCCTCTACTACATCCTGAATGATGTCAAACTGGAACGGGTTCTTTCGGTTGACGCGAGACGTTGCGATTCCAACCGCAATCGCCGAGTCGGCCACGCCCGGACAAAAGACCGGCACCTTCGCCTTGTACGCCGACGTCAGTATGCCGTCTTCGGTCGCAATCTCGGCAAGCTCGCGTCCAAGCAGATGAAGAAACTCGCGGGTCGAATACGGACGGGAGTGGTCGACAGTGTTAGCGAAGTTGCCAACCCATTCATCCGCTTCGCGGTACTCATGCTCGCTGGCGAGAATGTCGTAGATGCGGCCGACCTGGGCCTCTTGAAGCTCTTCGTCGGCAACTCCAGTCGGCACCTGGTAATGGTAGCGGCCAAGTGTCTCGTGGAGATCGTGGAACAGGTTTGCGCCGGTAGAGACCACCACATCGACGAAGTGGTTTTTGATCAAGTAAGAAATCAGCCGGCGCATTCCGGCGGCAACCAGCGCACCGCTCAGCCCCATCAGAACCGTTGAATTATCCTCGAGCATGTCCAGCCACAAGTTATGTGCATCGGCAAGCGCTCGCGCTTGGAAACCGGCGCCTTCCATTTTCAGGAGTATGCCGGCAACCGACCGGTCGCGATCGATCTGAACGGGCCGAGTCGGGGAGGTCAAGTATTTTGAACTCTTTTGCTTTCTCATCATTTAGTGTTGTCCTCAAAAAGGTGCGGCGTGATTCATGAAAGAAGGTCTTGGGACGTCGTTTCATGAATCAGGCATCAAGCGTCACTCCAGGTAGGTATATCGGTTAATGTCGGATTCATATTGCTTTATCAGCGAGTCCGCATCCTGCTCGCCCAATAGCCCGGCTGCCACCCGAGTCTTGATCATTCGCTGCACGCTTTCCCACGCCTGATTCTTGTCATACCGTGCAATGGTGAGCATGTCGCCGATGCGGCTTCCCTGCACGATCTTTTTGATGTGGTAGCGGCCTTCGGTGTCGATGATCACATGGGCTTCATTTGTGCGGCCGAACAGGTTGTGATTGCTGCCCATCACCTCCTGATAAGCCCCGACCAAAAATATTGCTATGTAGTAAGGATCGCCGGTAAACGGATGCAGCTCGAGCACCTCTTTCACGTCTTTCAAATCGACGAACTTGTCTATGTGACCGTCCGAATCGCAGGTCAGGTCCACAAAGGTGGCGTAGTCCGTGGGCTGCTCGCTCAACCGGTGTATAGGCATGATCGGAAAGAGCTGATCGATCGCCCAGTGGTCGGGCAGCGAGCGAAACACCGAGAAGTTGCACAGATACTTTGACGCCAGGATCTTCTTCAGATCGTCGAACTCTTCTTCCTGCACTTTGGTAGTCTTGGCGAACTTGGAAGCGCGCGCGCAAACTTCCCAGAACAGCACCTCGCCCTTAGCTCGGTCCTCGAGGCTGATCAACCCAAGATTGAACTGGGTATGAAGCTCGTCTTTATGATCGGTAGCATCGTGATAGTACTCGCGGTAATTTTTCGCGTTTATGTCGTCGTAGAGCGCCTTCAGCTCGACTATCACCTGAGGATCATCCTCGTCCACGCTTACCTCGGGTTGATCGTCGGCGAACGTTTCAATCTCGTCCCGAATAGATGTGACGAAAACCGCGTGATAAGCCGCCATCACTCGCCCGCTTTCGGTCACCAGGTTCGGCTCAGGAACGTTCTCGTCATCGCACACCGACTTGATTGTATAAACCACGTCGTTGGCGAACTCTTGAGTGGTGTAGTTGACCGACGACTCGAATGTGGTCTTTGATCCGTCGTAGTCGACACCCATTCCGCCCCCGATATCGAGAAACTCGACATCGACGTGCATCTGGCGAATCTTTGAATAGACTCTCGCGGCCTCTCTCATCGCTGCTTTGACCCGCTTGATGTCAGTAATTTGGGAGCCGATGTGAAAGTGCAGCAGCTTGAGCAGATCGGTCATCTGAAACTCTCGAAGCATCCGGATGCATTCGAGCATCTCCGACGGCGTGAGTCCGAACTTCGCCGACTCGCCGCCCGACGAGGCCCACTTGCCCGAACCCTTCGAATACAGCTTCGCGCGAATGCCGATGCCGGGACGAACCCCGGTCTCCTGGGCGCGGCGGATGATCATCTTCAGCTCGTTTAGCTTCTCGACGACTACTATGACCCGCTTTCCGATTTGAACTGCCGTCAGCGCGAGGTTAATGAACGCTTCGTCCTTGAAGCCGTTACAGATCAGCAGCGACTCTGGCGCTTGTTCCAGTGAGAGCGCGGCGTATAGCTCGGCTTTAGACCCGCATTCCACGCCGAAATTGTATTTGCTGCCTTCTCTCAGGAACTCCTCGACGACCTCCCGGCGGGGGTTGACCTTCATTGGGAAGACGCCGAAGTGTGCGCCAGTGTAGCTGAATTCGCGGGAGGCATCTTGGAACGAGCGCTGAACTTTCTTGAGTTGATTTGTGAGAATCTGGGGGAATCGAAGCAGGATAGGGAGTTGGAGGTGACGGCCGTCGACCAGGTCATCTATGAGTTCTTTGACATCGACAGAGCGGGGGTCGCCTTCGGCTGGGCGGACGGCGAGATGCCCTTTCCGGTTTACTTCAAAGTACCCTGCTCCCCAATTTTCCACACCATAGGTCTGAATGACCTCATCCAGTGTGATGTTCTTCATCTAAGCGCCTTCCATGCCGGAACCTATGCACATGCATTGAAAACAGATGGGTCTATAAGCCTTGAAATTTATCAGATTTAACGGAGGAGTGTCTAGAACTTTTTTTTCTGAGAGTGTCACGCGCGGGAGGCGGAGCCGCTTGCGGTTGCTGCCGCTTCCGAGGGCGAAGCCCATCGGCACAGAAGGCGGCGTAGCCGCGGGGTCTACTGCTAATACCCTTGGACAATACTCAATATTCCGAGGGCGAAGCCCATCGGCACAGAAGGCGGCGTAGCCGCGGGGGCGCTACTGGCTCCTACGAGGGCGGAGCCCATCGCACAGCAAGGGCCACAGTAGCCGCCCCCTTGCCTTCTCCCTTGCTCGCCTTGGGCATTTGCATCTGATCTCGCACGGGCTTATCTTTCTCGCACAGGCTTATCCTTGTGGACAAGCACAAAACATAAATATCCCCGCGTGAGGAAGCGCTTTATGTATAGAATCTCAGAACTTCACGTCAACGGAACGAAGATCCGAATCGATGCTGAAGCCGACAGAAGTCTACTCAGCGTTCTGCGTGATGACCTCGATCTGACTGGAAGCAAGTATGGATGTGGCGAGGGTCAGTGCGGCGCCTGTACCGTGCTCATCGACGGCCAACCGACGCGATCCTGCACCACCCGGGTGGGCGTTGCCGCCGGGAAGCAGATCACCACGATCGAGGCCCTTGAGCTAAACGGCAAAAACGGTCGTCTGCATCCCCTTCAGGAAGCGTTCCTCGAAGCAGAGGCGCTTCAGTGCGGCTACTGCACTCCGGGAATGATCATGTCCGCGTGTGCGCTCCTGAGCAAAAACGCGAGTCCCACTGAACAGGAGATAGCGCGATTCATGGAAGGCAATGTGTGCCGCTGCGGAACCTATCCTCGAATCGTAACCGCAATTCGCAAAGCTGCGCAGTCCATGCGAGGAGGTGGAAAGTGAACAAGAGCCCCATCACTGACGAGTCGATCGAGCTCGAGCGCTACGAGCTGTTCGCCGAGCCTATCCATCACTTCAATTTCGAAATCGAGCGGCGCGACTTCTTCAAGCTGCTTGGCGGCGGCCTGGTCCTGGTGTTTACGCTCGACGCGTTCGCCTCTCAAGAATCAGGCAGACAAGAGGGCGAGTCCGGGCGCCGCGCGCAGGGCCCCTCGATCACCAAGGAAATTGGCGGCTGGTTGCACATCGGAGAAGACGGCTCGATCACCGCCTATACCGGCAAGGTTGAATTCGGCCAGAACATCCGCACCTCGCTTTCGCAAGTGGTAGCCGAAGAACTTCGCGTGCCGGTCACATCGATCCGTCTCACAATGGGCGACACTGACCTGACTCCATTCGATATGGGAACGTTTGGAAGCCGCACAACGCCGACGATGGCCCCGCAGCTACGAAGAGCCGCCGCCGCCGCGCGTGAAGCGCTCATTGATCTTGCCGCCGAGCAGTGGAAAACTGATCGAACATCACTCGCCGTCAATGACGGAAAGGTTACCGACCCGCGAACCAAACAGTCGCTCGATTTTGGGAAACTCACCAAAGGCCAGAAGCTCCTGAAATTGATTTCAGACAACGCTCCGACCACTCTTCCGAGTGAATGGAAGGTTACGGGCCAGTCGGTTTCCAAAGTTGACGGCCGGGCTTTTGTGACCGGCAAACATCGCTACACATCTGACACCAGGCTTCCCGGCATGCTATTCGGCAAAATCGTTCGCCCTTCTGCGTTCAATGCGTCTCTCGTGTCCGTTGAATCGAAAGAAGCCGAAGCAATTCCGCGAGTAAAAGTCATTCGCGATGGCAACTTCATTGGAGTCGCGGCGCCCGACGCGCAGACCGCGGCGCGGGCCGCTGCGGCGATCAAAGCCGAATGGAAGTCCGAACAACAGCCCTCTTCAAACGAACTCTTCGACTACCTCAGGAAACAATCGGCTCCGTCGCCGCAGGCTAACATTCGAGGCTCGCTCGACGAAGGACTTGCAAAAGCGGACAAGAAGCTTCAGCAGACCTACACCGTCGCCTACATTGCTCACGCGCCGCTTGAGCCTCGCGCCGCGGTTGCCGAATGGAACAACGGCAAGCTCACTTTGTGGACCGGAACGCAGCGGCCTTTCGGCGTTCGCGGCGAGCTTGCTCAAGCGTTTCGCATTCCCGAAGACCGCGTCCGGGTAATTGTCCCGGACACCGGCTCCGGATATGGCGGAAAGCATACCGGCGACGTGGCTATCGAAGCAGCGCGTCTTGCGCAAGCCGCCGGCAAACCAGTGAAGCTCGTATGGACTCGCGAAGAGGAATTCACCTGGGCGTATTTCCGACCCGGCGGGATCATCGACATCTCCAGCGGCGTGCGTGAAGACGGGACCATCACAGCCTGGGAGTTTCACAACTACAACTCCGGGTCTTCAGGCATCCAACATCGCTACGACATTGCGAATCAGAAGATCGTGTTTCATCAGTCGAAATCGCCATTGCGTCAGGGATCTTACCGAGGTCTCGCGGCAACGGCGAATCACTTTGCTCGCGAGGTTCACCTGGATGAGATGGCTCGGACGGTGAAAATGGACCCGCTGGAGTTTCGGTTGAAAAACCTGAAAGACGAGCGGATGAAAGCTGTGCTAACCGGCGCCGCAAAAGCATTCGGCTGGGGTAAGGCCAAGAGCTCGCCGAATTGCGGCTATGGAATCGCCGCTGGATTCGAGAAGGGCGGATATGTTGCTGCGTGCGCGGAGGTCTCGGTAGACCGGACCACCGGAAAAGTGAAGCTTGTACGCGTTGTCGAGGCGTTTGAATGCGGCGCAATTGTTAACCCCGACCAGCTTAAAAATCAGATCGAGGGCTCGATCGTGATGGCGATTGGGGGCGCGCTTTTTGAAGCTATCGACTTCGCGAACGGCAGGATCGTCAATGACCGCTTTTCACGTTACCGCGTCCCGCGCTTTAGCGATGTTCCGGCGATTGAGACAGTGTTGATCGATCGCAAAGACTTACCGTCGGCGGGCGCGGGCGAGACTCCGATAGTAGGGCTGGCGCCTGCCGTGGGGAACGCGATCTTCGACGCGACGGGTGTGCGAGTGCGGTCGCTACCGATGGCGCCGAACGGTCTTAAGGCGTAAGCCCTCCGTTGTATCGTAGACTGTCCAGTCTGCGGAGGACGGAAACCGCAGACTAAACAGTCTACGGTACTCATTTGAATCTCAAGCCCTCTTATTGTTCGGCGCAAGCTCAGGTTGTCAACGGCTACCCTGTCCTCTACAATTTCACTTTCTTCACACACGAAGATTCCTCGCCGTCTGGCGGCGTTGATCAGCAGAATTCTTTCGGAGGCCATTTAAGCTATGTTGAAGTTCCTCAGAGGGCGCAAACGAACCAGGAATGCGGTATTGATCCTTTTTATCGGGCTGCTGACAATCAGCCTTGTCGCCCTGTTTTCGGCGTCCGGCAGCGGAGCCAAGATGTTGGGAGGGGCCGCCGGCAGCGATACGGTGATTGCTAAGGTCGGGAGTTATGAAATTACCGTCAAGGATTTGAGGGACGCGCTCACGAACTTCGGGCAACAGGTTGCCCAGGGACAGGGACGCAGCCGAAAGGACGACCTGAGCACGCTGTACGAAATGTATGGACCACAAGTGCTGGACAGCCTCGTTCGCCAGAAAGTGATCCTTTACGAGGCGGATCGTCTGAACCTTGGCTCAACGGATAGCGAAGTTCAATCCCGGTTGAAGCAGATATTCAGTCCGTGGCCCGGCTCTGAACAGTATCGTTTGCGATTGCAGCAGGCCGGTATGACTCCGGTGCGGTTCGAAGACGACCTCCGCGCCTCCATCGCCCAGGAACACCTGCGCAGCTTCATCACCGCAGCCGCTGAACTCGATCCTAAAGAGGTTGAAGAGGAGTTCAGGCGCAACAACACCAGCCAGACAGTTCGATGGGTCGAGCTGGATCCGCAGAAGCTTCTCTCCAAGGTTCAGGTTGCCGACCCCGACTTGCGATCATATTTTGACGCTCACAAGCCCGAATTCAAGATCGATACCGAGCAGCGCCGCGCCAGTTACATCTTTATCGACCAGAACAAAGCCGGCGAGGCGATACAAGTGTCGGACGATGAGCTCAAGCAGGACTTCACTCCAGAGCGATTCATCAAACAGGTCCGTGTCAGTCAGATCGTGATGAATGTCCCTAAGCAGCAGACCGAATCAAACAAAGACAAGCCGGCTACCGGTGTCGACCCGATAGAAGAAACCATTCGGAAGAAGGCGCAGGATATTGCTCAACGAGCGCAGAGCGCTGAAGGCAAACCGGCCGAAGACTTCGCGAAGCTCGCTCGCGAGAACAGCGAAGACGCAAAGACCAAAGCAAAGGGAGGCGATCTTGGCTGGGCCGACAAATCCGCACAGCGCGAGACCGATGATCCGCTTAACCGCGTCTTCACCATGCAAAAAGACGAGGTAAGCCAGCCCATCAAGAAAGGCGATAAGTACTACATATTGAAAGTGACCGATCGCAAGATTCCCACACTCGCCGATGCGCGCGACGAACTGCTGAAGGCCGCCCGCTCACGCAAGGGCTACTCCAAGGCTGTTGAAATAGCGACTGCGGCCGAACAGAAGTTCAAGGAGAGCAAGAATGCTCAAGCTGTCGTCGCTGAAATCAACAAGACCTACGGCGCTCAGGTAGCTGCCGCCAGGGAGACATCATTCTTCTCGGAAGGTGACGAGTTGCCCGAGCTGGGTGCGGCGTCGGATTTCGAGTCAACGCTGTTCGAACTCCAAAACCCGGGAGACGTCAGCGGTAGGATGAACGTGGATAAGGGGTTTGCGGTCGCCCAATTCGTTGAACGGCGCGATCCCCACGATCCGAGTTTTGAAGAAGTCACGGCGAAGGTTGAGAAGGCCTACCGCGCTGAAAAAGCCAAGGATCTGGCCGCCCAGCGCGCAAACGAGCTCGCAAAAGCTACAACCATCGATGAGCTCAAGAAAATGACCGACTCGATGAGTTTGAAACTGGACGAGCGTTCGGGTTTGACCGGCAGCGATTCGATAGGCCCGCTGGTGACCGAGGCAAACAAAGAGATTGTACAAAAGCTCAAAGTCGGCGAGGTTACCAAAACCCCGATCAAAACCGACAGTAGCGTCTATGTAGTCGCGGCAGTTTCGAGCCGCAAGGAAGCCGACATGGGCGAGCCATTCCAGAAGGAGCGAAAGTCGATTGAACAGCGCCTTCTGGATGATAAACGCAATACTTTCTTCTCGACCTATCTGGCATTGACTCAAAAGCAGTTGAACGATGCGGGCAAGATCAAGATCTATAACGATGCGGTAGCGGCGGCGGTCGACCTTGGCGGACCACTGCCTGAGCCGGGCCAACCTTCAATGCCCACGCCGACCGGCCGAGCACCGCGTCGAACGCCGCAGGGAGCGCAGGGCGGCCCCGGAACGCTGCCGGGCAGACGCTAGGGCTTCTGTTGCAAAGTTCTTTGCGGTAAGTCTCCACATTAACGGTGAGCTACCCATCTCTCGCGGCATCGACTAGCGAATCTCGGGGCTTGGTCTCGCCTTGAAATTCGCAGAGCGATCTTCTATCCTCGCCGTGATTTCAAGGCCAACCCAAACCCGGAGCTACTGGATGCGCGGTTTGCTTTTAGCCGTGTTGCTCGCGGTCGTTGTCTTCTCAGCCGCTTCTCATGCCGGCGGGCAAAGTAGCTTTTTTCAATCCAGCCAGGAGTCTTCGCCGGGCTCCAACGCCTCGATCGACAAACAAGAAGTAAAAACCTACACGCTTCCGCCCGACAGGTATGAGAAGGCGGTCGCCTACTCGAAAGCGCAGTACAGGCTTCACTTCATCGGCGTTGCCTATTCCCTGGTTGTGTTGCTCATCATGCTTTCGCTGCGAATTGCTCCTGCGATACGCGATAAGGTCGAACGAATTTCGCGAAGACGCTTTGTTCAAGCTCTAATCTTTGTACCGCTGGTGCTTCTGGTTTTCGACCTGTTCAAGTTTCCGCTTGATGCTTACTATCATCGCCTAGCCGTGAAATACGATATATCGGTTCAGGGGTGGGGCTCGTGGTTGTGGGATTGGACAAAGGCCGAGTTGCTCCAGTTCTTGATAGCGGCGATTCTGATCTACTTTCTTGTTGGGGTGATCAGACGAAGCCCTAGTCGATGGTGGTTATACTCAGGACTCGGCTCATTTCCTCTCATTGCTTTTTTGTTGTTCATTTCGCCGCTGTTGATCGATCCCCTGTTCAACAACTTCACGCCGCTCGAGACCACTCAGCCGGGGCTGGTCGAGGAAATCGAGAAGGTTGTGATGCACGCCGGTTTAGATATCCCCCGCGAGCGGATATTTGAAATGAGCGCCAGCGAAAAAGTGAACGCAATCAACGCCTACGTGACGGGGTTCGGCGCCTCGAAGCGCGTAGTTGTTTGGGACACCACGATCGCAAAGATGACGCCCCCGCAAACTCTCTTTGTCGTCGGCCACGAGATGGGGCACTACGTTCTCGGCCATATACCCAAGGGCATCGCATTTGCGGGAGTGTTGATTACTGTAGTGCTGCTACTGGTTCACTTCGCGATGAAGCGGGCCTTAGGTCGCCGGCAGAGGCAATGGGCTCTGCGCGGTTTGGACGACTGGGCTTCGTTTCCGGCGCTGTTGATGTTCGTTTACCTGTTTTCCTTTTTCGCGGAGCCTGTTTTCAACAGCTATAGCCGCTTTCAAGAGCATCAGGCCGACGTGTATGGACTGGAGGTTGTTCATGGCATAGTGCCTGACTCCGCCCAGACGGCTGCAGAGGCCTTCCAGATACTTGGGGAGGTGGACCTGGCAGATCCAGCCCCCGGCGCGTTCATCAAGTTCTGGCTCTACAGTCACCCGCCGCTGGCGGAACGAATCGCTTTTGCCCGCGAGTACGACCCCTGGTCTAACGGCCATACGCCCATGTTCGTTCGCTAGCGAGGGTCGCGCGGGGAACGTTGGGGGATCAACGAGGCAGTCTTTCGACTTTAGCGAAATCACCCGGGACGATGAATTCTTCAGGAGGGACCTCGAGTCTAATCTCACGCCGTTCGGTCAGTATTTTCATCAGTGGTTGGTCAGAACGGGTTTCGACCCTGAGCGCCAGGCCCGCGAGATCCCGTGCTCGAAATGTCGTTACGATTTCAGTATGGCCGTCCGGATAGCTCGAGCGCCGCTCAAGCACCGTACACGAGTGGCCGTCGATCACAGCGAGGTCAAGTGATCGAGTTTCGACACTTGTGGGTGAGGGCGCGTCATCGAAGGAGCGCTCGAGCGTCTGAATCTCGCTCTCCGCATCAAGGCTTCCCAAAACTCGATGCCTGCCCTGGCGAGGATCGCTTATGCGGGCATCTGATGGCCCGGCAATTTCGATCTCGACGTAAGCCCGACGGTCGAGATCGAGTAAGAAACCCTTGCCAAACTCGGGCGTCCAAATCAATGCGCGGTTTTGACCGTCCTCGCTCCAATCCTCCCGCCGCTTCTCGAATAACCGTGCTTCGCGAATGATGCTGACCTGTCGCGTTGTTCCGTCGTCAACGGTTCGCACGACTGTCGCGGAGTACTGTTCAGGCTCCGCGCCGGCGGGTTCTATGGTGGGATCCCCGTTGCCGGGCTTCGAGTGGTTGCGGCAAGCGAGGGTCGACAGAGTCACCACCGTCATCGCAATAAGCAGCCCCCAAATGGAACTCGATCTCAAGCTCGAAACCATAATTGATCGATTCTATCGCAGTTGGTGTTCCGGGAATATTAGCCAGGAACCGGTGGGGCGTGAGTCTGTCATTCCAAAAGTGCGGTGAGCAGGCCGGGGATTTGTTTCCAGCGTTCGGCTGAGTAATGAACGATCTTTGACTAAGAGCGTGGGAATTATCGTGTGTTGATCTTGAGGGGATGAGAGGGCACCGGGCCGCGTTTCCTCGGGTTGCTTGAGGAACGGCAGTGCGGCCCGGCGTAGGCGAGAGGTGATTAACGGGGATCGGTTGGGGCGGCCCCGTGGTGTCGGACAGACCGCCCCGGAGGTTCAGCCAACAAACTAACGAACTACAGCCTGCGCGACCTGACGTCCGTCATCGAGGCGAGCAAGGTGCTCAGCAACTCGAGTGCAACGCAAGATTACGCGATCGTTTTTATGGGCTTGCCAGAGCTCGGCCTCGGCCAGCTTCATGTTCATTCCGAAAGTGATCTTGAAAGTCTTGTCTTTCGGAACGTTGACGAGGTAGAGCTTGTCGGACCATTGATCCGCCACCAGCAAAGTGCGGGCATTCTGGTCAATGTGGAGAATTTTGCCCTCGATCTTCAGATTCTTGCGGGCGCGCTCATTCTTGGGAGCGCCCATGGCTACGGCGCCAAGTGCGAGTATTAGGGTCATCGCCAGCGCAATGGGTTGTATGCGTTTCATAATTCAAATCTCCTTTCCGGGGCGAGCCGCCACCGGTCCAAAAGTGTGCGAGTGATACTTCTTCAAGCTTGGGGCGAGGCTACAGGCGGCCTCGCCCCGGGGGGCACGCGACAATCAAATCGATCAGCGCTGCGCTCTGAGCGCAATGACCTGACGGCCGTCTTGCAGCCGTGCCAGATGCTCGGTGTCGGACTTGCTGCATCGAACCTCGACTTTGTCCCGTATGAACACATCGTTAAGGCCGGGCTCAGCCATTCGCATATATCTGCCAAAGGTGATTTTGAACGATGCTCCTTCGGGGAATTCGATGAAGTAGAGCTTGTTCGATGAGCGGTTCTCAACCAGGAGCGTGTGCTCTTTTGTATCGATTTGAACCACTGTGCCGGTGATACTGAAATACTTTTTCGCGCGTTCAGCCTTCGGTGCTGCTAGACCCAGAGTGCTGAGTAAGGCGAAGGCGGCGACGATTGATCCGAATCTGGTAATAGTCTTCATGGTACTTTTCCTTTCTTCTTCCTAAATCCGGGGCGAGGCTTGAATGCTTCCACCTCACCCCGAGCGGTTGACATCTTCGGAAGACGTGCGCAGTCTACATCCAGCGCAATCCCGGTTGTAGAGCGTTTTCCGCAAATGTTCGACGTGCACCCCGCATCTTTTACTGCGGGATCCCACAGTTCGGATGACGGTTTGCCGTCGTACTATCAACGGAGAATTGGATTTGAACAGCCAACGCGAACTAATCGAGGGACTGCTCCAGTATGTGACGCTTGTGGAAAGCGAGCGCAAGCTGCTGGCTGCCGATCTGCACGATCAGACGCTGTCGGATCTCCGGGAGCTTGCAAGGCTTGCACGTCGCATGTTCGACAAGCCCGAGGAGGCGATGTCGCAAGAAGTGCGAAATGGCCTCGCAAAGCTCATATTCGGGTTGGAAACCGCAATGGACGAGGTCCGTCGCGCGATGGAAAGCTTGAGCCCCTCCGCGCTCGATACGCTGGGGATCTTGCCTGCAATTGAGAGTTGCCTGACTCACACGGCGGAAGGGTGCGAGCGGCCGCTCCTGACCCGATTTGCGTGCACGGTGGAGGACAATCAGATCACGCTCTCCGAGACTGAACAGCTTCTGCTCTACCGAATTGTGCAGGAGTCGCTCAACAATATCTCCAAACACGCGGCCGCTCGCTTTGTGGAAATCGTGATAATGCGCGAAGGCGGCGGCTTGTTGATAAGAGTGAGCGACGATGGCCGCGGAATGACTGCTTCAGGAAACCTGCGCCGGGCGCGAGGGATCGAGAATATGCGATACCGGGCGCGGTTGATTGGAGCCGAATTGACCTGGCTTAATGCGACCGGCCGGCGTGGGACGGTAGTCGAGGTGCGCGTGCCTATGCCGAGCAGGGATGATGGGTGAAATCACGCATCACGCATTACACGTATCACGCCTTACACGCAACACGCTTTCCTATGAGCATACTTATCGCCGAAGACATGGCATTTCAGCGCGAATATCTTCGCGCGATTATCGCCGACAACTTTGCCGACTCGGGGCCGGTGATCGAAACCGCTGATGGCAACACCGCGGTGGAGCTTGCACTGAAGGAGCGTCCCTCGCTGGTCGTGCTCGATATAAAACTTCCCGGCCTTTCGGGTGTCAAAGCGGCGCGTCAGATTTGGTCCGAGCTCAATCTGGCGCGTATCATTTTCTGGTCTCAATACAAAGACGAAATCTACATCCGCGAGCTGTCTCGCTTCGTGCCCGGCGAGACGGTCTACGGCTATGTGCTCAAGTCATCGCCTGATGAACGTCTTATCGCGGCGCTGCGAGCGGTGCTCCAGGACGAGCAGTGCTGGATTGATCCTGAAATTCGAACAGTTCAATCGCGGGCCACAAATCGCAGCTCGGGTCTTACGGATATCGAATACGAGGCTCTTATCGACATCGCTCTGGGATTGACCGACAAGGCCATTGCCCGTCGAAGGTACCTGAGTGAGCGAGGCGTGCAAAATCGCCTGCGTGAGCTTTACGCGAAACTCTCTATCGACATCGAGCAAATCATCGATGAGCGCTGGGGCAGCACCTACAGTCCGCGTTCACGGGCGATCTCGATCGCCTTGCAGCGCGGGCTCATAAATGCCGACGAGCTGGCTGGCGAGAATGAGTCGCTTCAAGCGTGGCTCCAACGCGAGAACGCAATGCCCGGCTGAAGGTACTCGCAGACTACGAGGGCCGCGTTAAGACTGACTATGAACCTTTGATTCTGATTGCTCGAACGTCGAATGCTCCCCGTGCGCGAAGTCTGATAGAGTTGTTATTGGAATTGAAACAAGACAGGGGCTCGATTTAACAGTTTGTTGGCGGCAAACAAGATTATTTCCCACTATCGCATCCTCTCTCGCATCGGGGCGGGCGGGATGGGCGAAGTATTTCTGGCCGAAGACATTCGTCTCGGAAGACCTGTCGCGCTCAAGCTGCTGCTGGAGCAGTTCAACAATGACGAGGACAGGCTACGGCGCTTCGAGCAGGAGGCGCGCGCGGCGTCAGCTCTCAATCATCCCAACATCATAACGATCCACGAGGTGGGCTCGGAAAAAGGAATGCGTTATATCGCCACGGAATTCATCGAAGGCGAAACGCTCCGTCATCGGCTCAGGCACGATCGGCTGGGCTTGCGGGAAGCGGTTGAAGTTGCCATTCAAGTGGCCGGCGCTCTGGCGACAGCTCACCGGGCTGGAATCGTTCATCGAGACATAAAACCCGAAAATGTGATGCTCCGGCCTGACGGAATCGCCAAGGTGCTTGATTTCGGCGTCGTCAAACTCACCGAGAAGTTTGCGGAGCGGGCGACCGGGCCCCAGTCTGCGGACGCTGAAGAGGCGAATGTAACGACACTTGGATTGATCACCACGGAAGCAAATATTGTAATGGGCAGTCCCAACTATATGTCTCCGGAGCAGGCGCGCGGGCTTGCCGCGGACGGCAGGACCGACATCTTCAGCCTCGGCGCGCTGTTCTACGAGATGCTCACCGGGAAGATGCCTTTTAAGGGAGCTTCGGTGAGCGATGTGATCGTTTCTATACTGGAACGGCAACCCACTCCGCTGACAGAGAGCGTTCCCGAAGCTCCAGCCAGGGTCCAGGCCATCGTGGACCGCGCGCTGGCCAAGGACAGGGAAGCGCGGTATCAAACCGCCGACGATATGCTCGACGAGCTGAAGCGGCTGAGCCGCAGGTTGGATCGTGAAGCGGCGATAGATGATTCTATTCTCCCCGGCGACCAAGGCGACCTAAGTCGGACCGCACAGAATGCACTGCTGACTGATCACGAACTCACCGTTCGAAGCGTTCAAGTGGCGAACGTGCGAGGGACTTCAAGCGCTGAGTACGTAGTCTCGGAGATCAAACGGCACAAGCGAGGTTTCCTCGTCGCCTCAATCCTCACTCTTCTAATCGTCTCCGCGGTCATTGTCTATCTCGCGCCTGCCGGGAAGGCTCACCCGATAGATTCGATTGCGGTATTGCCGTTTGTGAATATGAGTCCCGATCCGAGCACCGATTACCTGAGCGAGGGTCTGACCGAGAGCCTGATCAACAATCTCTCACAGTCGCAGAAGCTCAAGGTTATGTCGCGCAACTCTGTCTTCAAATACAAAGGCAAGGATGCCGACGCCAAGCTGGTCGGCCGTGAACTTGGGGTCCATGGCGTGCTGACTGGACGGATCGTTGCGCGCGGGGAACAGATCTCGATCAATATTGAGCTGGTTGACGCGCGAGATGACACCCACGTGTGGGGCGAGCAATTCAACCGTCGGATTGCCGACCTTTCCATGTTGCAGGAGGATATTGCCAGACAGGTTTCCGAGAAGTTGCAACTTCGTTTGAGCGGCGAAGACGAGAAGCGAGTCGCGCGACGTTACACAGACGACTCCGAGGCGTATCAGCTTTATTTGAAGGGCCGCTTCTATTGGAACAAGCGAACCGAAGACGGATTAAGGAAGGGCGTAGATTACTTCAATCAAGCCATCGAAAAGGATCCCGGCTACGCGCTGGCCTATGCCGGATTGGCTGACTGCTACGCTCTGCTGTACGAGTACAGCCCGACTCCGTCGAAAGATCTCTATGTGAAAGCGAAGGCGACGGCCCTGCGTGCAATGGAGCTCGACGACACGCTGGCGGAAGCCCATACGGCGCTGGGTGCGGTCTATGAGTATGAGTGGAATTGGCCGGAGGTAGAACGGCAATATCAGCGAGCGATCCAGCTAAATCCCAATTACGCCACGGCACATCACTGGTATTCGGCGTTCCTGGTCAGCAGGCGTCGATTTGAGGATGCGATTCGCGAGGCCCGTCGCGCTGCGGAACTTGATCCGCTCTCGCTTATCATCAACACTGCGCT
>JBASRM010000580.1:0-1783 GCA_049273835.1 Blastocatellia bacterium
GCGATCAGCAACACCAGCGACATCGCGACCTGTCCGACTACCAGCAGGTTTCTTGCGCTGAAACGGCGCACATATCGATCAGGCGAGAACGACTGGTCCTTGAGCGCAGGCACAAGATCAGGCCGGGCCGCGCGCACTGCTGGAGCCAACCCAAAGATGATCCCGGTCACAAGAGATAGCCCGAGCGTAAACAACAATACGCGAAGGTCGATCGCGAAATCAGGAGTGATTGGCAGCGCGCCGGGAGGAGGCGGACTCGCCTTGAGTAGATCGACGGTCAGCCACGCCAGAAGCAAACCGGCAACGCCGCCCACCAACGCGAGCAACAAGCTTTCGGTTAGAAGCTGCCGCATCAGCCGTCCCCGGCTCGCGCCTATCGCAAGTCGCACCGCAATCTCTTTGCGCCTTGCCGAAGCGCGGACCAGGAGAAGATTCGCCACGTTCGCGCAGGCAATCAGCAACACCGCTCCTACTATCGACAGCAGCAGCCTGGCTATCGGAATCATTTGTATGCGTTGAGCGGGATCGCCCAGACTTACGGGACTTGTCGTGAACTTTTTGTCGCGTTCTCTTTCAGGATTCGCTTGCTCCTGCTGTTTGGCTAAGACGGCCAGCTCCGCTTGCGCCTGCTCGCTGGTCAGATTGGGTTTTCGTCTACCGAGACTGAAGAGCCATCGATTAGTCCGCACCTTAAGCAGATCAGGATTCATCTCGCCGGAGTACCCGGCGCGCGGCGGCCGCATGACGGCTTGCATCATCATCGGAACGTAAATGTCTCGGTTCACACCCATCTGGGCGCCTTGAAACTCAATCGGGGTTACACCGATTACCGTGAACCGCTGTCCATTGAGCACCAGCTCGCTGCCGATGACGTCGGGTTTGCCCCCCAGACGACTCTGCCAGAGACCATGACTGATCACCGTGACCGGGTGCGCGCCCGGGGTCTGGTCGTCGGCAGGGGTGATAACGCGACCCAACGCCGCGCTCACACCAAGAGTCTCGAAAAAGTTGCCGGTGACGATGGCCCCTGTCACAAGGTCAGCGCCTTCGTTTTGTTCGTCGGTGTTCAGGCTCGCAGAAATACCGCCCCAGGCAATCAAACTGGCGAAGGCTTGATTCTGATCGCGTAGCTCACAGTAGCCAGGATACGAGAACACCGCCCCGGGGTTGCCGTCATAAACGTAGAGCAACTGCTGAGGACTGGCGACCGGCAACTGCCGCAACAAAGTCGCGTTAACCATGCTGAAGATAGCGGTGTTGGCGCCGATGCCCAGGGCCAGAGACGTCACCGCAATGAGCGTGAAACCAGGATTCTTTCCAAGCATGCGGATCGCGTAGCGCAAATCGGCCAACAGATCTCCAATCATGTCCTTTCTCCTTGCACCGAGATCTGATCGTTCGTAAGCAAATGTGCCCTCGACCCGCCGGAGTTCCCGCGCCAGTAACTCGCTATTGCTGAGCTCGGCAAGCGCGGCGCGAGAGGCTTCCATGTCGGACTTGCCGCTCGCTCGCAACTCCGTGTAACCATCTTCGAGGTGCTGCGACAATTCCTCGATTATCTCCGCCTCGCGCGTGGCCTCGAGCTTCAGCCCGGCCAACCGCTTAGTGATCTCTTGCTTCCAATCAGGCATAAGTGGTAGTCAGTGGTCCGTAGTCAGTGGTCCGTAGTCAGTACTCAGTGGTCCATAGTCAGTGGTCAGTAGTCGGTAATCGGTGGGTAATCAGTGGTCAGTGGCCGGTTACAAAACAACTTAACGACTACTCACCACCGACCACCGACCAC
>JBASRM010000670.1:0-8502 GCA_049273835.1 Blastocatellia bacterium
AGGCCGATGTTAAGGGCGGGTGCTTGCAGGGAAACGGCATCGTCCCAGCATGCTCATCGGATCATAATAACTTCCAGCCACGCGTAGGCCTTGCCTGGAGCCCTCGTTTTGAGAAGGGATTCATGCACACCCTCTTCGGCGATCCGGAACAGACGGTAGTGCGCGCCTCCTTCGCCGAAGTAACTCAGCTTGCGTATCTGAATGTCTCACTTGATTCGCTGAACTTCGATGGCGTGAACCTTTTCACGACGACCTTTACCCAGCCGTCGGTCTTAGCCTTCTTCCCTAACCGGCCGCCGGACAGTTTTCTGTCGACGCTGAGGGCGCCGGGGTTCTTTGGACGGTTGCGTCCTATATCCAACGACCTGCGCAATCCCGAAGTCCGACACGTCAATTTCTCGATCACTCGTCAACTTGGTCGGAGCTTTGTGGTGAGCGCTGGCTATACCGGCGTGTTTGGATTCGGTTTGTTCGGGGAACGCGACACTAACTTCCCGATCATCAAGCCGGACCCTGCTCACCCCGGTTTCTTCTACTTTGGACCGCGACCTGATGAACGTTTGGATGCAGTGCGCACAAACGAGAACACCCGCACCTCTGCTTACCACGGTCTTCTGGTAAGTGCATCGAAGCGGTTGTCACATCACTTTCTGTTTCAGGCCGGCTATGCTCTGTCGAAACAGCTTTCAACCTCCGAAGACTTCTTCGGCCTTTCTGAGCCGGGAGATGTCAACGACATCAGCGCCGAGCGCGCATTGGCCCAGGCCGATACACGGCATCAAGCGAACTTCGGCGTTGTGTTTGACACCGAGAATCTCACTGACAGGCGGTTCGTCAAGAGCATAGTGAACAACTGGACGATCGGCCTTATCGGACAACTTCAATCGGGGCGGCCTTATCCTGTTTCGACAGGTGATGTGCCGTTCGCGACGTCGGCATTCTTCGGCGCCGGCTCGGAGAGTCAGCAGCGCCCGAACGTGCTGCCGGACGGCACACTGGTCTCGACCAACATCTCTTCGGCTTTCGGAAGCAACCTGCTGGTAAGCCAGGCTGGCCGTGCCGTCTGCAACTGTCCGCAGACCACGTTTCTCGCACCGCCCGATGCCGACCCGCGCGGGTCCATCGACAGCTTCACGGGGGATCTTGTTGACTTCCAGTTCGTGAATGGCAACCTGGTTAGAAATGCTGGACACGGCGATCCCTACTATCGCTTCGACATGTCATTTACCAAGTCGTTCCCGATCCGGGAGCGGATGCGGTTGGAGCTGAAGGCTGACGTCTTCAATATCTTCAACCATACTCTTTTCTTCCTGTTCAATGGTAACGACGTTCTCAGCTTGATGGCGCCGTCCGCGGATCCGAACTGCCGCGTGTGCCTCAACGCGCACACCGGCCGGTACATCGGCTCTGACGGGCGCGAGCTCAAGATACAGGACCTGCAGCGTGGACGGGTGAGTCGCGATCTGTTGAACCCGATCTTTGGTCCGGCCGGCGGACCCGGACTCGGCGATCCAACGGGCACCGACATAACACGCACGATTCAGTTATCAGCGCGATTCAGATGGTAATTCAGAGGGTCATCCCGAGTCTTCCACTCGGCCAAACTGCAAAGGCGGGCTGTCACGGCCCGCCTTTCTGTTTCTGTAGATGGGACGCGTTTCCCGGACCCGTTTACAAGAATTTGAAATAATATCCAAAATTTCATATCTTTGGGGGCCCGGATGGGGTTATACTGCTGCTTCAAATTTAGCCCTAAATGCGAACAGGTCGACGTTTCCGGGATATCCCGCGGGCAAGCAACCGTGCTGGAATGTGGCTTGCCCAGAGTAGCACCGCTCCAGTATCAGTAAAACCGCAATCGTTCAAGGAACTCGGTACAAACACACCCTCGGATTGAGTCCTCGGAGGAATCAGTTGTTCAGCAAAAGGTCCGCCCCAGCCGCCGCAATAAGCACCGACGCGCGGAAGGAAATGTTGGTTGCGAGTGTGAGAGGCCTCAGGTTGACCGCCGAAAAAGCCGTCCGAAGGCTTTCCGGAGACGCCGTAGAGGGTGATCCGCAAATAGGTTTTGAACAAGCGGGTGCAGGCGTTCGAAATGACTTTCCATTTAGGATCTCGCCACGCTCTCAACAAAGTGCGGCTTTGGTTCGGAGAGTTGTTAAACAGTAGACTAAATCACAATTAGGAGGTTCACATGAGAAACAAGTACAAGCGGACGCTTGTGAGTATGATCTCGCTCGCGCTGCTAATGATGAGCTTGGCGCCTCTCTCGTTGGCGGCGCAAGAGCCGACCGGAGGCATTGAAGGAACCGTCACCGACCCGCAAGGCGCGGTTGTCCAAAATGCGACGGTCGTTATTCGCAACACCGCCACCAATGCTAGCCGCACTGTTAACGCCGGTGACGACGGCCACTATAAGGTTTCGTCGCTGGTGCCGGGCAGCTATGAAGTCAAGATTTCTGCTCAGGGTTTCAAGTCGCAGGTAGCGACAGCCGTGACCGTTGAGGTCGGCAGAACCACGCCTCTCGACGTGAGGCTCGAGATCGGCGGAAGCTCAGAGACGGTCACCGTCACTGGGGGCGGTGAAGCTCAGATTGACCGAACCGACAACACGGTTTCCGGCGTAGTCGGCACGGTGCAAATCCAGAACCTGCCGCTCAACGGCCGGAACTTTCTGGACCTTGCACGGCTGCAACCAGGAGCCGAGACAGTTGACGGTGGAAGCTTCGATCCGACCAAGGCAAACTACACCGGTGTTTCAATCGGAGGCCAAGCCGGTCGCTCCACCCAGATCACCGTGGACGGTGGCTCGGTGGTTGACAACGTAGTCGGCACGACCGTTCAGAACTTCTCGCAGGAGATCGTGCAGGAGTTCCAGGTCGGCTTATCAAACTTCGACCTTTCAACCGGCGCATCGGCGGCCGGCTCGGTTAACATAGTCAGCAAGGGCGGCTCGAATCAGTATCATGGCAACGGCTACCTTTACTGGAGAGATGCTCGGTTTGCTGCGTACCCGGCTCTCGATCGACTGGATGCCGCACACGGCCTGCCGCCCGAGTTGCAGAGATCGCGAATACCTTTTGACCGCGAGCAATTCGGCGGGACGTTTGGCGGCCCACTCAAGAAGGACAAGATGTTCTTCTTTACCAACGTCGAATACAACAACCAGGACGACATTTCCATACACAACCAGACTCCGGGCCTGGTCGGCTTTAACGGCTTCACCGGCAAACCCTTCAACGGGCTGCTGGCAACCGGGAGGCTAGATTACAAATGGAGCGACAAGACATCGTTGTTCGCGCGCTACTCGCATGACAACAACGATCAACAAGCTCCGTTCGCTCCCGGCACTGGCATACTTCCGAGGGACAGCGCCAGCGGAATCTTCCAGACCAATGACCAGGTCGATCTGAATCGATCGGATGGCGGCGTCCTCGGTATCACGACCAGCCTTACGGCAACGATGGTCAATGACTTCCGATACAGCGTCAATGACTTCCACAACAGAATCGATCCAGCCTCGCCGGGCATCCCGGAGCTGAGGGTAATCAACCCGGATCAGAACTGGAAGTCGGGAGCCAACTACATCACTCCGCAGGTGACCGATCAGCGGCGAAACCAGATTCGAGATGACCTCACCTGGTCGAAGGGCAAGCACTCGATACGGTTTGGGGGCGATTGGGAGCGGACGACAATTGACGGTCAATTCGCGTTTGCCAAACCGGCCCGCGTCCGACTCTATGGTCCCAACTTCAACGCATTTGGCAGCGGGCCTTCTGTGCTGCAAAGCGAGGCGGATTTCCTCAATACTCCTGTGTTCGACATAAGCTTGGGAGTTGGGGACGATCTGTTGCCCTTCAACACCCCTGAAGGTGTAACCCTGAACAACCGCTTCCAGTTCTACGGAACCGATGCGTGGAAACTTACCCGCAACTTCACGCTCAACTACGGCCTGGCCTATCGATATGACACCAATCTGTGGAATCACGATCAGGGCCATCCGGCGATAATTGCTCCGCTCTTTGGCAAGGGAACCAGCCCGAGTCCGAAGGATACCAACAACATCGCTCCGCGCCTTGGTTTTGCGTGGGATATCAACGGCAGCGGCCGGACCGTCATTCGCGGCGGCTTTGGCATGTACTACGATACGACGATCGACAACCTGCGCCTATTTGAGCGCGCCGACCTCGGCCCTCCAGGCGCTGAGCTGTTCCTCACTGGCGTTGCGATCAAGAGCGCTCTGCTGCCGGGTGGCGACGGCCGCTTTAGCGACAACCCGGCTTCCGCAAGCTTCGTCAGGCTCGGCACGTTGTTGCCGAAGCTGGCGGCGGCTCGCGCTGACGTCGAGTCGCGCGCGTTCAACTGCTCGCTTCCGACGTCGATCGAATGCTTCCACGCTGTGTCAGGGCCGCTCTTCTCGACCGAATTCCAGATACCGTACTCGTTGCAGTACGCTATCGGCATTCAGAAACAGTTGCCCGGCAAGATGGTGCTGCAGGCAGATTTCAACTATCGGAAGGGCGTACACGAGGTCCTTACATACGACGCCAACTTCATCTCGGCGGTAACCAAGGGTGGTGATCCGTCGCCGACCATCCCAAGTATCGATTTCGCTGTGCCTTATGCGGACTCGTCAGCTTTTTCAGTCTACAAGGCGCTGTTGGTCCGACTGGACCGACGGTTCGACCAGGGCTTCCAAATGACCGCCAGCTACACGCTGTCGCGTCTCAGGAACTTTGGAGGGGATGCACTGGGACTGGGCCAGACTATTTCCAACCGAGATGATTTCAGCGCAGAGTATGGCCCGGGCGGACTCGATCGAACGCATCGCCTGGTAGTCAGCGCCGTGTGGGAGATGCCCTACTTCAAGGACAGTTCCTCAGCCTTCAAGAAGCACGCTCTGGGCGGATGGACTGTCTCGGTCATCTCGACGGCCCTCAGCGGGTTGCCTTTCAGCGCGCTCCTCCCAGACTCAGTAGATCTGTTCGGGAGCGGCTCGTTCTTCTCCTACTTGCCCGGGACCAGACCTGGAGAGATAGGACGCGATATCAATTCGCTGAGCAAGCTGAATGAGATAATCGGCAACTACAATTCGAACAGGAATAAGTTTGCCGCTCGCATTGTAGGCGGTGTGCCGGTTGATCCACAGGGTACCGAGCTACGCGAACTTGCTCTGCTTCCTGAGGGAACTCAGCTGGGAGGCGACTCAGTAATCTCGCAAGACCTGCGGCTAACCAAGGTCTTCCGCATGTCCGAGAATGTGAGATTCGATCTCATCGGCGAGGTCTTCAACCTGTTCAACGTTGCAAACTTGACCAACACCGCAACCAACGTCATTCCTGCTAAAGATGACATAACTGGCCCGGCTGACTTCATCACCTACAAGCCGACCCAGCGCACGACGAACATCTTCGGCACGGGTGGCACGCGCGCCTTCCAGTTCGCATTGAAGTTCACCTTCTAGGCGGACTAGCATAAAGACTGCTTCTTTGATAGTGGTGGAGCGCTAGTCCGGCTCCACCACTTTTTCTTTGTGCTTGTTTCGCGGGATCGAGCCTGCGGGAGGGGCTTCCAATGACGTTGCGAACCCAAAACGTTTTGCGGGCATCCGCGCTCTGCGTTCTGATTTTGGCAACGGCCGCAAGCGCGCAAACCAGTAACGGAAACACTCTCATCGGAAAGGTGCGGACCGAATCCGGCCGATCTCTGCCGAACGTCCTGGTCGAGCTTCAGACGGGCAACGGTGTGCTCATCACCCAAACCGTCACCACCAATGAAGGTGACTATGTCTTCTCGGGGCTGACGGGCGCGTCCTTCGTCGTGGTAGTCAACGAGCCCACTCACCAGCCCTTTTCTGAACGAATCGAACTTACACGCACGGCGACGACGCGGCCTGGTGAGATGGTTCGCGTGGACCTCGTTCTCACACCCAAGGAGAAACCGGCGACGCCGCGCGCCGGGACAGTGTTTCATCAAGACGTTCCCGAAGCCGCGTTGAAATCCTACCGACACGGCATGAGACTGTTCGGTGAACGCAAGAGCGATGAAGGAATAGCCGCGATGCTGGAAGCGATTCGAGTGCACCCGACATACTTCGACGCACACTTCGCACTCGGTCTCGAATTCTTCCGCCGTCACCGGCTCGTTGATTCTATACAGGAGCTTGAGCAAGCACGCGCCATCAATCCCAAGGACGGGCGGCTCTATCACACCTTCGGTCTCGTCTTGTATGAGCAAAAAAAATACGCGACGGCCGCAACAGTCTTCGAAGCAGCGCAGCGCCTTGATCCGAACAACGCTGAATTGCATCTGATGCGCGGCGCTGCTCTTATCGAGACGGGACGTCTCAAGGAGGCTGAAGCCGAGATATCCCGAGCAGATCAGATCAGCGCTCATAAGCTTGCTCTGGTGCATCTACACCTTGCTCGTGTCTATGAGAAACGCGGGAACCGCAAACAGGCCGCGGCGGAGCTCGAGTCCTACTTGCGCCAGAGCCCGGCGGTCGATAACGCACCCGCAATACGTGAAGCGATCAAGAAACTCAAAACAGATTGATCGATCGCCCGAAGTCGAAAGGAACAGACGCTATGAAAGTTCGGATTCCAGGGTTATTAACCTTTGCCGTCGCGCTTTGCCTGGGAGTGGCGGTAAGCGCCGAGCCTCAGGGGCACACGATACGTGGCAAGGTGAGTAACTCATCCGGCAAGAACCTGTCTCAGGTACTTGTGGAACTTGAGTCCGGCCGCGGCCAAAGAGTTGAAACAACCGTCACCAACAACGAGGGTGATTTTTATTTCACCGGCCTCATGGACACCAGCTACATCATTGTGATTCGCCAGCTGGACTATGAACCGGTCAGCGAGCACGTGGATTTCATAAAAACGGTCGGACCCGAGGACCCCGGCGAGCGCCGCACGGTTCAAATAAGCCTCACACCTAAGGGCTCTAGCCTCACCATTCCATCGAATAGAGCCGTGGCCGCCCAGAATCTTCCCAAGGCCGCGCGCGACGCGCTCGACCGCGCCATAAAGCTCGCCAGGGAAAACAAGTCGACCGAGACAATCGCGGCCTTGCAGGAAGCAATCAAAGCTTATCCGGATTACTTCGATGCCCACCTGCTGCTGGGCGGTGAATATCTGAAGATGAATCGGTTGAACGACGCGATTTCCGAGTTCGAGTCGGCGCGCAAGATCAATCCCAAGGACGATCGCGTTTATCGCGGGTTCGGGCAGGTCTTGATGATGCAGAAAAAATACGCGCTGGCTTCTCGGGTCTTCGCCGAAGCCGAACGCTTAAACCCAAGCGATCCCGGTCTATTCCTATCCCGCGCGATGGCGCTCATCGAACACGCGATTGCAATAAACCCATCGGCTTCAAAGGAGGCGGCAGCCGAGAGGGATAGCGCTTTCGGAATGGCGCAAAAGGACCTGACAAAAGCGCTCGAGTTGAGCGGTGGAAAGATGGCGAATGCGCATCTCCAACTCGCTCGCGTTTATGAGAAGACCGGCGATCGAAGAAAGGCCGCCGATGAGCTGGAGCAATTTCTAAAGCTGTCGCCGGACGACAAGAAAGCCGATGGAATCAGGGAAGCCATAAAGACGCTACGCGCTCCGGCCAAACAGTAGAAATGCCGGATTATCGCGTAACTGCCGCGCCACCTGCTGGTGCCTCGACCGCCACGCGCCTGAGTGCCGCCATCTAAAGCGAGCCATTCTGCCCTACTGCGGAGGATTGACTCGCTGACCGGGGTTCACAAACGAGACCCCGCTGTCTCGAATCTGCTTGTTCAAGTTCGGCACCGCCTCATCGATCAGCTTGTTCAACTGGTCGATGAGCGCTTTCAACTCGCTCGACAACTCACCGAGCTTCGCCGTTTGATTTGCCGTGGGCGCGGCCGTGTAGCTATCTAGCCCGTTGAAGAGCTGGCCAATCCTTCCGAGCACCGGGCGAGGAGCATCCGGTAACGGAGGACCCGCGCTTCCTGATTGATCGAACACTGGAACGATCTTCTTCTGCACTTGGTCCACTTGATCCGAAACCGACTTCACCGCATCGTTGACCTCTTTCGGCACGTTCGACATTCTTCGCAACGACTCTTGAAGCGCAGTCATCTGCGTTCTTAAGTTTTGCACCGCGCGCTGCGCCGCGGCGGCTGATCGCTGAAGCTCGTAAGCTTTCATCACCGCATCGTTCCACTTCGCGCGATCTGCTTCGGCGATTTCTATACGAGGGTCTTCTTGAACGCGAATCGTCGTCGTAGCCTCCTTGCCGGCGGCCGATACCTTGACTGTGTACTCGCCGGGGGCAACGCGCGGCCCGCGTCCTCCGCCACCAAAACCACCACCGCCACCGCCGCCGCCGCCTCCGAACTGCGCGGGCGCTGGTTGCTCAGCCGCTGTGGTCTGCTCGCCCGCTGCCGGTTGAGGCGGTTGTTGTCCGGTGCCGCGTCCACCTCCGCCTCCCGCACCTGCTCCGGGCCGGCCGCCGCCTCCGCCGCCTCCG
>JBASRM010000602.1:0-11829 GCA_049273835.1 Blastocatellia bacterium
CAAGTCCTCCAACCGCAGACTAGACAGTCTACGGTACCTACCGGACCCCGCAGACTAGACAGTCTACGGTACCTACCGGACCCCGCAGACTAGACAGTCTACGGTACCTACCGGACCCCGCAGACTGGACAGTCTACGTTACGCCAGAGGAGATAAAGTGGTTTTCGTAAGACTCCTGCTCTCACTCATCCTGATAAGCGGCTCAATTCCTGCTTCTCTTCAAGCACACTCCGGTCAAAAGCGGAGCTCGACTTCATCCGCGCCTCAGCAGGATTGGGTTGAGAAAACGCTTCGCTCGCTGACCCTCGATGAGAAGATCGGTCAATTGATCTTACCGGCCAGAGTCGGAATGTTTATCAGTCAGGACAGCGAAGCCTTTCAGCAAATGCGCCGGGACATCACAGAGTTCCATGTCGGCGGCTATCATATGCTTGGCGAAGTGGACATCCTGCACGAGCCGGCCGGCGTCGCGCTACTCATAAATCATCTTCAAGAGCTTGCCAGGATCCCGCTGTGGATCACCGCTGATTTCGAGGGAGGAGTCGGGCTCCGCTACCTTGGTGCAACCCGGCTGCCAAGAGCAATGGCCATGGGTGCCACCGGAAATCCCGACTTAGCCTATCAAGCGGGCCGCATTACCGCTGAGGAAGCTCGCGCGATGGGCGTCCAGGTCAACTTCTATCCTGTCGCCGACGTGAACAACAATGCCCGCAACCCGATAATCAACATTCGCTCGTTCGGGGGTGATCCCAGCCAAGTCGGTAAAATGGCTCGAGCATATATTCGGGGCTCGCAGGAGCACGGTGTGATGGCAACGGCCAAACACTTTCCCGGTCACGGAGACACCTCGGTCGATTCACATCTTGAGCTTCCTGTCATCGAAGTCGATCGCGCCCGGTTGAATGCCGTCGAGCTGCCGCCGTTTCAAGCCGCGATCGAGGAAGGGGTGGGCGGAGTGATGAGCGCGCACATTGCGCTTCCACAAATCGAATCAAACAAGCTGCCCGCCACGCTGTCGCCAAAGATGCTCAGCGGGGTGCTTCGGGGCGAGCTCAAATTTGACGGGGTTATCTTTACCGATGCGATGAATATGCAGGGCATTACCGCTCACTATCCCGACGGCGAGGCGGCAGTGCTAGCGGTCAAAGCCGGCGCCGACATTGTGCTCTACCCTCAGAGCGTAGAAAAAGTTTTTCTTGGGCTGAAGCAGGCGGTGAAGACCGGCGAGCTGACAGAGTCTCGGATAGAGGCGTCGGTCCGTCGCATACTGATCGCAAAAGCGAGGCTTGGACTGGACAGAGATCGCTTCGCCGATATCAACAAGCTTGATAAGGTGCTCGGGAGCAGGGAACACCAGCAGACCGCGCAACAAATCATCGAAAGCGCAATAACTTTGGTGCGTGATAAACGAAACGCTTTGCCGTTGAAGCTCGCACCCGAACAAAGAGTATTATTTATCTCGATGGTGGATAACAGTGAAGGCTGGCGCGATGGGGTGCCCGGACGCGGTTTTTTCGCCGGCCTGGTGAGCCGTCATACCAAATCGACTAACATCTACGTGAGCGACAAGACGGCTCCGGCAGAGTTCGATCTCATCAAGAAACTGGCGGCTTTCTCGGATGTTGTCATCGTTAACGGGTTCATCCGCGTGTCGTCATCCAAAGGCTCCATTGACATGACCGATACCGAGATCAATCTGTTGAAACACCTGTCTTCTCTGGATAAGCCCTTCGCGTTTGTGCTGTACGGGAGTCCGTATTTGTTATCGTTCGTACCCGAGCTTCCTGCTTTAGCGCTGGCGTACGAGTACTATCCGGCAGCGGAAGAAGCGGCACTGAAAGCAGTGTTAGGCGAGATCGAATTCAAGGGGCGGCTTCCCATTGAACTTCCAGGCTTTTATCCGATTGGTCACTCTGGGTCGAAGGTTGTTGAAAGGAAATAGTCCGGCGCCAAGTATCGAGCCGTGCACCTGGAGGTGGCCCGCGGGACTGAACTGTTATTTCGTTTAAGCGGCACCGCCGGGCTTACGCGGCGACTGCGCGCATCGACGAGCGCGCTGCTTCAATTGTTCGTTCGATTACGTCATCAGTATGAGCTAAGCTGACGAACGCGCATTCGAACTGTGAAGGCGCTAGATACACTCCTTCGTCAAGCATCGCGCGAAAGAATCGCCCGTACCGATCGGTGTCAGACTTCTTCGCGCTGGGCCAGTCGGTCACCGCATCTCCAGTGAAGAACGCGGTAAGCATCGAGCCGACTCGATTAACGACGGCATCGAGACCAGCCTGGGAGGCCGCCTCGCGCAACCCGTCGGCCAATCTGGCGCTTAGCCGTTCGAGCTCGGCATGGGCGTTTGACTCCTTTAACAGCTTAAGGATCGCAAGCCCCGCTGTGACGGCAAGCGGGTTTCCGGAGAGCGTGCCCGCTTGATAGACCGGCCCGAGCGGCGCAATCCGATCCATCACCTCCGCTCGTCCACCAAACGCACCCACCGGCAGCCCTCCTCCGATAATCTTGCCCAAACACGTTAAATCAGGTTTGACGCCGTACAACTCCTGGGCACCCCCGTAAGCCACGCGGAATCCGGTTATCACCTCGTCGAAGATCAAGAGCGCACCGTGTCGCGACGTCAGCTCGCGAACAGCTTCGAGATAGCCTGGTTGCGGCGCAACGCAGCCCATGTTTCCTGCAATCGGTTCGATAATGACGCAAGCGATCTGGCTTCCCTGCTCTTCAAAGGTCCTCTCGAGCGTTGGCTTGTCGTTGAATGGAACCACTACTGTATTCCGAGCGAAATCCGCGGGCACACCTGCGCTGTCGGGCGTCCCAAAAGTTGCAAGGCCCGAGCCGGCCTTCACTAGCAAGCTGTCGCTGTGACCGTGATAGCATCCCTCGAGCTTCACAATGCGATCGCGTCCGGTGAATCCGCGCGCAAGGCGGATTGCGCTCATCGCGGCTTCCGTCCCCGAGCTTGTCAGACGGACTCGCTCGATCGAAGGGAACGCGTTGCTGATTTCCGTCGCGAGCTCGATTTCCAGCTCAGTCGGCGCGCCGAAACTGGTTCCGCGCAGGGCGGCTTCTCGAATGGCGTCGATGACCAACGGGTGCGCGTGGCCGGCTATCATCGGTCCCCAGGAGCCTACATAGTCGATAAACGTGTTGCCGTCGACGTCGGTGATATGTGCGCCTTCGGCCTTGCTTATAAACAACGGCGCCCGGCCGACAGCGCGAAACGCGCGAACCGGACTATTGACGCCGCCGGGGATCACCCTTTGAGCGCGATCGAATAGTTCATCGGACCTTGTAGTGCTGAGCTTGTGCTTTCGTGTTTCCATACTGAGCAAGCACCCTCGGAATTTTCCCGGCATTGGACCGTTTATCCTAACGGTCTCGCGCGGCTTTGCCAACAAGAGATAGGCGCACGGTGAATTCGCGGCCGGTGGAGGCTCGTCATTCGCAACTTTGTGAGCTCAAATTGCTCTTCTGGTCCACAATCACCTTCGAGTATAGTGACGGTCGAGAGCCGGCACGAGAACAATGAAAGCAAAGCACCATTTCTGGTCATCGCTGGCCGCGGGTGGCGCGCTTTACTGGGCAACCGGATCGAGCGCGGCGGTGGCAGGAGCGATGCTCGGCGGGTTTGTGATCGACGCCGACCATATCATTGACCAATTGTGGTCGATCCGACACCGCGCTCCGTTCAAACGAGAGCCCGCTGTTAGTACTCAAGCCCAAAGTTCGGGCGGATCAAGCACTCGCGCGTGGATAGTCGACCGTCTTCGCCCTCGCAAACTCCTTCGTCTGCCCCTGATCTTTCACTCGTACGAACTGCTTGCCGCCATCACATTTCTTACGGTAATCCTACGCACACCCTTGTTAATCGGATTGCTAACAGGTTACGCGCTTCACCTCGCTCTGGATCTGATGAGACATCATCACGAGTTTCGTTCGCCATTGTTTTACTTGCTCTCATATCGGCTGACCCGAGGATTTCGCCGTGACAGGTTAATCAGACCAGAGTATTTATGAGTTAGTATGTATTGTCCGAGCTGTTCAAAAGAAGCGTCAACAGAACAGAAATTCTGCCGCTCGTGTGGAATGGATCTGGTGGGGGTTGCAGCGCTCGTCGGCGCTCAAACCAATATCAAACTTGATCGGGAAAAAGAGGAGGGGCTTATCCCCCGGCAGCGAGCGATGCTGGTGTGGGGCGCGGCTCTGACGTTAGGTGCTGTCGCCGCCGGCTCGAGCCTCAAGATACTTGGAAAAGAGCATATTCAAATCGCGGGAGATTTCACGCCATACCTGATGGTCATAATCGTTCTAATTGCATTCTTAGGAATGGGTTTGTTGTGCTTTCCGTTTCTTCGCTTGCTGTTGCCCAACCGGAATTCGGACCTGGCGGCAACGGTGAAGCTAGAGCCGACCTCGAGACTGAAACCCGAGCTTCTTGAAAAAGGGCCCCTGAGTGTAACCGAGAAGACTACTGAGTTCCTCGAAGCGTCCCCGCTTGAGTCGACTGTGCGTGACACCGCCTCTCGCGCAGAATGAGCCGAAGGCCGATGATGCCGGGATTTGCTTTCGTAGCCGATACGGCCCACACAGATTCGCGCGACCTGCCAAAGGATGTCGTCGACGTCGGTTAGTATTTGTCACCGCCGCGGACATCGCCTATAATCGCCCTTCATCGTGGCCACTCGAATAACCAAACGCGACCTTCCCTGGGTCGCCCTCATCATTGTGTCGTTTATCGTTGGTCTGACCGCTTCGTGGGAGCGGTGGGGCAACCCACTTGTAGACTGCGGCCGCGAGATGAACCAACCCCTGCGTCTGGCGCGGGGCGAGATGTTGTATTCAGATGTCCGGCACATCTATGGCCCGCTGTCACCCTATATCAATGCGGGTCTCTATCGGATCTTTGGTCCCTCGCTTGGTGTTCTTTATGCTGATGGGATTGTGGCCGCAATAGTTATCATAGCGCTCGTCTACTGGCTCTCTCGGAGATTGATGGATCCCGTGCCTTCGACGGCCGCGACGCTGAGCGTGATGTGGCTATGTGCCTTCAAGCAAGCCGGCAACTATGTGTTGCCTTACTCGTATTCGGCCCTGCACGGGTGCGCGTTCGGGTTGGCTTCGCTCGCTCTGCTGGTGCGATTCGTCGAGCTTCGAAACCGCAGTGAGTCCGCTTCCACTAAACATTCGGGCGGCGCCGATCTTTCAGCCTACCCGCGCCGGTGGGCGGTGTGGCTCGCCCTCGCGGGGGCCGCAGCCGGATTGGCTGCCCTCGCAAAGACAGAAATGGGTCTCGCCGCGCTTGCGGCCGGAGGTATGACGATCGCGCTGGCCGGATCTCCAAGCGTCCGAAGATCATCGGTCATGGGACTCACATTTGTTGCTCCCTTCGCGATATTGGTTCTTGGAGTATACGGATACTTCATCGCGCAGGTTGGATGGCATACGCTGTCAGAAGACAGCCTTCTGCTTCTACGGAACCTGCCTCCGGAGCTGGTCTACTTCAACAAGCGAGTGTCCGGGTTCGATCAACCTTTGCAATCAATCGCACAAATGGTAGGCGCTGCGGCGCGAGTCGCATCCCTTGGGGCAATCATCGCAACTGTTAGCCTGCTCCTCACGTCACGAAAAAGAGAGCCGGTTACTCCACGGGTTTCCTTAAGAGACTTGAGTGTCAGCGATGCGGGCCGGGCCAGTTACGGGCAGATATGCGCTTTACTGGCGGCGTCGCTGCTGGCCTTCGTTTTGATCCCGTTCACTGGCGCGCTGAACTGGGAAAAAGGCCCATACCTGGCGATGCCGCTGGTGCTCGTTGGACTGATTGCTCTCGAGTTTACAAGTCACCGAAAGCGAGCCTCGAAGGGCCCGGTGAGCGGCGAGACGATGATAGTGGTGATAGTTGCTGTGTACGCGCTGGCAAGCCTCGCACGTGTCATTCTACGAGTCCGCAGCGGCGGCGCTTACAGTTCATACCTGCTGCCCGCATCGGTCATACTCTTCACCTATGCATGGGCGCACCCATTTGCACGAATGTTTCGAGAAGCATCGACTCGGCGCTTGGCTCGCAACATTGCAGTCGGGCTGATATTGGCGGATGTGGTGCTGACAGCGGGTCTGCTCTCATATCGCTTTCGCGATAAGAACACCTATACGCTTGAGACCGACAAGGGCACGATGTTAACAGTCCCGGATCTAGGTGAAGCGATGAACCAGGCTATCAGCTTTATCAAGCGCGAGACTGTGGAAGGACAGACGGTAGCGGTGTTGCCGGAAGGCTCATCGCTCAACTTCTTCACCAATCGGCCGAACCCGCTGAGAGAGGAAATCACTACACCCGGTTATCTGGACCGGAAGGCCGAGGAGCGCGTGATCAATCAGCTCATACAGTCGAATACGCAGTTGGTGCTGGTGACCAATCGCGCGACGTCCGAGTTTGGTCCCAAAGTGTTCGGACGCGACTATTGTGAAACGTTGATGAACTGGATCCAGCAAAATTTTGAAGAGTGTGCGATCTTCGGTCCCGAACACAACCCTAACCAAGAGATTGGCGACAAGACGTTCTTTATTCGCGCTTACCGCCGTCTCACTCCCGCCACCACCGTCGTTGCACCTATTCAAAGAAGCACCTCCGGGCAATCGTGAAGTCACCGGTCGAGCACGCCTTGACTGCGCTCACCCGCCCAATCTCCCCCCTCAAGTTAAGATTCTTACACAATCTTGCGGTTGTTGAGATTGCCTGCTACCTTGTGTGACCCAAGCCAGACTGCTTGAGCGAGAGAGCCGGCTACCAACCGCAAACATAACAGCGCTACAGCCGGGGAATTTTGATTTGCTTTTCTTCGGCGGTAAGGCGGGCGTCCTCGTATCCTGCATCAACATGTCGAGCAACCCCGATCCCCGGATCGTTGGTTAGCACTCGATTCAAGCGGCTCGCGCCGTCTTCGGTTCCGTCGGCTACGGTCACCTGACCCGCGTGAAGCGAGTACCCGATCCCCACGCCTCCCCCATTGTGAATTGAGACCCAACTCGCGCCGGATGCTGTGTTGAGCAAGGCGTTGAGGAGCGGCCAGTCTGCAATCGCGTCGGAGCCGTCAAGCATTGCTTCAGTCTCGCGATAGGGCGAAGCCACCGATCCGGTATCGAGATGATCGCGTCCTATGACAATGGGCGCTTCGAGCTTGCCCGTCCGGACCATGTCATTCATTGCTTCGCCAAACTCAGCGCGCTCGCCGTAACCCAGCCAGCATATGCGAGCGGGGAGACCTTGAAACTTGACGCGTTCGCCTGCCAACTTCAGCCAGCGGGACAGCACTTGATCGTCGGGAAACAACTCCAGCGCGAGGTTATCCGTCTTTCGAATGTCTTCTTGATTGCCAGAAAGCGCAACCCAACGAAAAGGACCGCGACCCTGACAAAACAGAGGCCGGATGTATTCGGGAACGAAACCGGGTATTTCAAACGCATCTTCCACGCCGGCCTTTTTGGCTTGAGCGCGAATGTTGTTGCCGTAGTCAAAGGTCACCGCGCCCATGCGCTTCAGCTCCAGCATCGCGCTGACGTGCCTCCCCATTGCCTCCAGCGAGCGGAGTACGTATTCGTCGGGGTTGTCGCGTCTGAGCGCCGCCGCTTCTTCAAGGGTCATCCCGGTTGGTACGTAACCGTTCAACGCATCGTGGGCGCTGGTTTGATCGGTAAGCAAATCGGGAACAATCCCGCGGCGAGTCAGTTCAGGGAGCACATCCGCACAATTGCCGACCAGGCCAACCGAGACGGCTTCACCTTTGGAACGAGCTTCGTCGATCGCGTGCAGCGCTTCATCCAGACTCGTTGCGATGCGATCGCAGTAGCCGGTATTTATTCGCTTTTCTATGCGGGCAGGGTCTACATCGACGCCGAGAAAGCAAGCGCCGTTCATGGTGGCCGCAAGCGGTTGAGCGCCGCCCATACCACCCATCCCGCCCGACACGATGAGCTTGCCATCCAGCGATCCTCCGAAATGTTTTGACGCGGCGGCTGCAAAGGTTTCGAAGGTGCCTTGCACGATCCCCTGACTGCCTATGTAAATCCACGAACCGGCGGTCATTTGCCCGTACATCGTCAGGCCCATCCGTTCCAGCCGGTGAAACTCCTCCCAATTCGACCATTGTCCCACCAGGTTCGCGTTCGCGATGAGCACTCGCGGTGCGTATTCGTGAGTCCGAAAGATGCCTACCGGTTTGCCAGACTGGACCAATAGCGTCTCATCGTTTTCGAGCTCGCGAAGCGATCGCACAATCGCCTCAAACGATCTCCAATCCCGCGCAGCCTTGCCGGTCCCGCCGTAGACGATCAACTCGTCGGGCTTCTCAGCAACCTCCGCGTCGAGATTATTCATCAGCATTCGCAGCGCCGCCTCCTGATGCCAGCCCTTGCAACTGATCTCGCGACCCCGCGGTGCTTTTACCGTTCTAGGTTTATTCATGGATGTTCAGCCTGAACTCCTTGTTGAAATCTGAGATCGATTAGACATCTCATGATGAGATAAGATCAGGGCGGTGACGATTCTAGCACAGGTTTTGCCCTGACTAGCTGGTCGGGCGGGCGACCACCGGAGAATGCCCTGGCCGGGTTATTGCTTCGGTCATTACTTTGATAGTATCGTTGAAATGTGCCGTAGTAGTTGTCTTGGAATCGAACGCGAACAATACGGGAGCCCATTCCCGATTGCTCGTTGGAAGACTGAGCAGAAGAGGTTGACCATGGACAGGACAGGTGTACCGTTCCAGAATTCCAAGCTGTTCACATATGTCATTGCTGCTATCGCTATGTCGGGTTACGACGCTGTTGCGACTATGCAGCACATCAGTCGTGGGGTCGCGGCCGAAGGCAACCCGCTAATGGCCTCCTTGATTCAGCAGAACGCCGTGTTGTTCTTTCTGGTGAAGATGAGCCTCACAGCTCTGGGATTGTTGTTCTGCTACAACTACTCCCACCTGCGTACGGCTCGTTTGGGAATCAAACTCGTCGTCGGCATTTACATGTGCCTTTGCGCTTATCACGGAATGATCGTGATGTTGGGGTGAGACCAACCCGATCCTTTTATACTTCGCCTAACTTGCGCACCACCGGAACCAGCGATTCGATATAACCTGACAGCGGCGTATCGCGCTCGATCGTCGGAACAAGCTCACGGACACGCGAATAAGCCTCGGCCAACCGGGGGCTCGGTCTGAGCGGTTTGAGAAAGTCCAACCCCTGCGCCGCACACATCAACTCAATCGCAAGTATCATCTCGACGTTTCTTACGACCTGAGCGAACTTCAACGCCGAAGTCATTCCCATGCTCACGTGGTCTTCTTTGTTTCCCGATGTGGGAAGATTTGTCACCGAGGCCGGATGCGCCAGCACACTGTTTTCTGCAATCAACGAAACAGCAACGATCTGCGCGATCATCAACCCGGAGTTCATTCCGGGATCGGGTGTAAGAAAGGCAGGTAACCCTGACAGATCCGGATTGACCAGTCTTTCAACTCGGCGCTCAGATATTGTGCCCAAATCGGCAATCGCAACTGCCGCATAGTCCAACGTCAGGGCGATCGGCTCGCCGTGAAAGTTGCCGCCCGATAGCACCTCACCGGCCTCCGGAAAAATCAACGGATTGTCCGTCGCACTGTTGATCTCTATCTCGAGTATTCGCCTGGCATGAGCCAGGGAGTCGCGAACCGCTCCATGCACCTGAGGCATACACCTGATCGCATACGCATCCTGCACACGAGGATCGACCGTGTGATCGCGGTGGGATTCACGAATCTCGCTGCCCTCGATCAGCTCGCGGAGGCGACGGGCGCTCTTGATCTGACCCGGATGAGGTCGCACGGCGTGTATCTTATGATCGAAAGCCACCGGCGTTCCCTTTAGCGCTTCAAGGGACATGGCGCCGGTCACGTCCGCGGCATCAGCGAGCCGCTCGGCGTCGAGGAGCGCCAAGCCACCTACCGCGGTCATCGCTTGAGTTCCATTCAACAGCGCCAATCCTTCTTTTGCTTCGAGCGTTAGCGGAGCGATCCCTGCAGATGAAATCGCTTCGGCCCCGCTCATGTGTTGCCCACGATAAACGGCGTGGCCCTCTCCGATGACAACTAGCGCCAGGTGAGCAAGTGGCGCCAAATCCCCCGATGCTCCAACTGATCCACGTGACGGGATCACCGGATGCACGCACGCGTTGAGCATGCCCAGGAGGGTCTCGATTACTTCGACTCGACAACCGGAATAGCCCTTCGCAAGAACATTCGCTCGCTGTAGCATCATGGCTCGAACGACTCGCTCAGGGAGGGGCTCGCCAACGCCGCATGAATGCGAGCGAACCAGATTGACCTGGAGCTCCCGCAGCTTGTCGTGCGGTATCGTGACGTCGGCAAGCGCACCAAACCCGGTGTTGATGCCGTAGACCACCTCACCTCTCGCGATGATGTCTTCAACAAAGCGCCGGGCACGTTCGATTCGAGCCCGTGCCCCGTTCGCCAGCGATGTTGTCATACCATCGGCGACTGCGGCAGTTTGTTCGAGGGTTAGTGACGCGCCGTCGATTTCGACCATTTCGCTCGAAGCCTATTTGACGAATGTTAGGTTGTCAAATATGCGGATCGAGCGCTGGGTGAATACTGTTCGCTTTCGAAGGTGCGTTGCGTCAGTCAGCGCGGTCATTGCTTAAGTCTCATCATCAGATAATTGGCACCGTACGAGCCCACTTTGGATTCACCGCTTATATTCGCTGCCGTCGGCTCGCAGATTTGCGCAGATCAGCGAGGCTCCTCGAAGAATTTGAACGGACGAGTCTGCGCGGCCCCACCTCAAATCAATTGCTGCGCGAACCAATCCGTTGACGTATAATGAACTCGTTTGTAAAGCCTGATGTCGCGTCAGGTTTGAGGTTGATTCGAGCTAAGCTTTTTCCTAACTAGCAATGTGGCCGCGGCGGCGAAAAGAGAAGATTGATCAATATATGGTTGCAGCGACGACTCAGTCCGTTGTGATGCCGATGGGTCACGGCGATTTAAACGAGTGTTGGCGACTTGACCAACGTTGCTTTTCCGATGGAGAGGCCTACGATCGAGAAACGATTCGCTATCTTCTTTCCCATGCCCAATCGGTTTGTCACAAAATCATCTCGCCTGCGGATGTGATGATCGCCTTCGTCGTCGGAATGATCGAACCGGACGGGACCGGTCACGTGGTTGCGCTCGGGGTAGCTCCGGAACATCGGCGGTTCGGACACGGCCGCAGGCTAATGTATGAAGTAGAGCAAGGATTTCTCTTGCGCGGGATATCGACCGTGCGACTTGAGGTGCGGACCTCGAACATCGTAGCGCAGCAACTCTATCTGGATCTCGACTACAAGATCGTGCGACGGATGTCGCATTATTACACCAGCGGTGACGACGGCTTTTTGATGGTTAAGAACCTGTTGTGAGGAAATTAGCGATTGCCGATGCCACAATCGTTGGAACTGGAATCGACAATCCGCACTCCGAATCACCTTCCTTGTCACCTCTCGACTCAATCCTTTAATATCTGGCTCTCAATCACGCTCCAATCCGAGGGAAACTGGATGTTATTCAATACGCGAGCTCTAGCACTGATATTGGTTTCGACTATCGCGCTAGCAGCACCGGGCTGCAAAGGATCCCAAAACGCCAATAAGCCGATTACATCAGAAGCCGGTCAAAAGCCAGCCAAGTGGATCGCGCAATATCGCTCGCCCGCCTCGCTGAATTATTCGGGGGTCAACATCGCCGTTTTTTTTTATAGCGGAATCTCGGTAGTATCGCCGAGTGTTGTGTT
>JBASRM010000642.1:0-9287 GCA_049273835.1 Blastocatellia bacterium
ATGTAGTAGTAGGCGTCTCCGGCGAGGAAGGCCCGAAGGTGCTGGTGTTCGAAGGCCCAGAAGGTGCTCTGAGAGCCAATCCTGCGATATTCGATCTGCCGGCAGAAGCGACAGCGCTCGCGCTTGGGCAATTGGACGATAGTTACGAAATGGACCTGGCGATTGCGGCCGGGAACGAATTAATCTGCGTGCACGGTCGAGATAGGAAACTGTCGCTTGATGCAAAGCGACCAGGAGAGGTTCGTCAAGCACAGATCAGCAGACGTAGATTTTCCTCTAATCTGAAGTCGCTTGCATTGGGAGATTTCACTGGGTCACCCAAGCCTGAGATTGCGCTGTTAACCGAAGACGGGACGCTGTCCGTGCTCGCCCCGGCGGAAGCCAATACAGCCGAGCGGCCTGCAATTCAAAGAATCGGTGAGTGGAAGAGCACAGTACTGACTAAATATGGTTGGTCTGAGAATACTCATATTCTTTGCGCTCGTGTATCGAGTACCCCAGTAGATAATGTTGTTGTAGTAGATTCACTGAGTCGTGAAGTGCGGATTATCGAGGCTGCTGGGAAAGTGGCGCAATCAGCTAACGAAGAATTGAGGGCAGAAACTAACAGTCTCACGCGCCCTATTCTTTTGGAGCTAGAAGGCAATGCGGGCGCAGTGTTGCCGATGAGGTTGAATACAGATGGGATTGCCGATCTGGTAACACTGAGCAATGGCCAGATTGCGCCTTCGGCAATAATGACAGCGGCAGCAACAACCTTCACTGTGAATACTACAAATGACAGTGGCCCAGGCTCATTCAGGCAGGCCATTCTCGATGCGAACGCCAATGCTGGCGCGGACCGGATAGAGTTCATGATTGCAGGGGCGGGCGTGAAAACCCTCACTCCATTGTCGGCCCTGCCCGGGATTGTTGATGCGGTAACCATAGACGGGACTACGCAGCAAAGTTTTGGGGGTACGCCGATTGTCGAACTCAATGGAAGCAGCGCGGGAAGTTCAAATGGTCTGTTTATTACTGCAGGAGGAAGCAGGGTGCAGGGGTTGGTAATAAACCGATTTAGCGGCCATGGTATTTTGCTTCAGATAAACGGCGGCAATATGGTTGAGGGTAATTTCATCGGCACTGATGTTGCGGGCGCTGTTGATCTCGGCAACGCCTTTCATGGCGTAAACGTCTTCGACGTACCGAATAATGCAATAGGTGGTACAAGTGTGGCGGCGCGCAACGTTGTTTCGGGGAATAATAATTCGGGCATCACTATCATTGGCGCTGGGGCTGGTGGAAATTTGGTTCAGGGCAATTTCATCGGCACCGATGCCGGCGGCACACTAGATCTCGGGAACACATTCCAGGGGGTATTCACCGGCAATGCCAGCCTTGATGGTCTGCCGTCGCTGGGCTCCGCGTCTAACACGAGGATCGCACGCAATGTCATCTCGGGTAATAACCGGTTTGGCGTCTGGATTTTTGAGGCAACGGGTAATCTAGTGGAAGGCAATCTCATCGGCACCAATGCGGCGGGCACCGGTGCTATAGGAAACGCATCTCATGCCCTGATTTTAAGTGATGCGCCAAACAATACTATTGGAGGTCTCACAAGCGCCGCGCGCAATGTGGTTTCAGGTCAGCCAGGCGCCTCCGGAATAATTATTGAGGGCTCCGGATCGATAGGCAATCAAGTTCAGGGCAACTATTTGGGCACTGATTTGAATGGAAATGCCGCAATCGGTAACGCTGGCAATGGAGTAGCAATCACAAATGGGGCGTCTCACAATGTAGTTGGCGGAATAACAGTTGGAGCACGCAATATCATATCAGGCAATAATCTACCAGGCGTCTTCCTGGGTGGTAGTGACCCGGATGGCACAGGGACATCTGAAAATCAAATCCAGGGCAACTACATCGGCACTAACTCAACCGGCACGTTATCCATACCAAACTTGCAGGGGGGCGTGTTTCTGGGTGGGTTTTTCACTAGTGATCCTAATGTGCCGGTCGTTGCGATAAACAACATAATCGGCGGAATCGAACCCGGAGCGGGCAACATCATCTCCGGAAACGCTGGTTCGGGATTGGTAATTCTCAACTTAGGTTCTGAGGCTAATCACATCCAGGGCAACCTTATTGGTACTAACTTTAATGGTACTCAACCACTGCCCAACTCCGACAGTGGCGTGCTAATCACTCGAGCACCTAATAATACAATCGGAGGAACCGAGCCGGGTGCGCGTAATATTATTTCCGGAAATAATATCCATGGGATAAGTATTGGCATCCCTCAAATTGATCCTATCAGTGGCCAAACGATAGCTGGCGGGACAGGAATCCGGGTTCTGGGTAACTTTATTGGCACCGATGTTAGCGGGACATCCCCTTTGGGCAACGCGCAATGCGGCATTTTTGTCGATGCTGAGTCGGTTACAAATACAATTGAAAACAATCGCATTGCATTCAACGGAACGAACGGCATCTGTATCCCCAACAACAACAATCCTGCTGTAACACCTGGAATCAGAATTAACGCACGCGCTAACGCAATTTACTCCAATGGTTCAATTGGTGGGCTCGGCATTGACCTCGGTCCGCCCGGAGTCACCAAAAACGATGCACGCGACCCGGACATTGGGGCTAATTTCTTACAGAATTCTCCCACCCTCATCAGTGCGACATTCCTCAATGGACAGCTCCGCATACTAGGGAATTTCAACTCGACGCCGAACAGCAATTTCTATCTTGATTTCCACACATCGGATCAGTGCACCGAATCCAATCCACAAGTAGGACAGCAAGTGATAGCCCTGGGATTGCTCTTCCACACAAATGAAAACGGGGATGCCGCGATCGATAAGACCTTCACCGTTGCCAATCCAGGAGGTTTCGTAAACGCTTTAGCTCGAGACGCGGCGGGGAACACATCCGAGTTCTGTCAGTGCGCGCCGATCAACAGTAGTGTTAGCTGCAACTATGCACTGTCGGCGCCGAGCCAGTCATTGACGTCTAACGGCGGACCTGGTTCGGTAATGGTGACAACATCATCGACGTGCAACTGGACCGCGGTGAGCAATGATAGTTTTATAACGTTGATTTCAGGGATCGATGGGCCGGGTAACGGGACGCTCAGCTACTCGGTTCAGGCGAATACCAGCCCGACGCCTCGCGTTGGGACAATTACGATCGCCGGTCAAACTTTTACGGTGAATCAGGGAGGCGCGAGCGTCGCGTGCAGCTTCTCACTCAGTTCGCCAAGCCAGAACTTCGCGGCGAGCGGAGGAAGCGGGACGTTTAACGTGACGACTGGAGCCGCCTGCAACTGGACGGCGATGACTGATGTCGGTTGGATCAGCACTGGAAGCACGGGAGCGGGGAATGGCCAGGTGAGTTATTTCGTGCAGGCAAACACATCCTCAGCTCGAAGCGGACACATCACGGTTGAAGGTCAGACCTTCACCGTGAATCAGGCGGGGGCCGAGGTGGCGTGCGCGTATTCGCTGTCCTCACCGTCTGCGAGTCTTCCGGCCGGAGCAGCCGCGGGGGAGTTTACAGTGACCTGTCAGGGAGGATGCCCGTGGACGGCAGGGAGCGATTCAACGTGGATAAGCACATTCAGCAGCGGAAGTGGAAGTGGGTTAGCCAGCTTCACTGTGGCAGCCAACGGAGGGCCTGAGCGTATTGGGATAATCAGTGTCGGAGATCAAACATTTACGGTTAAACAGGCAGCTAAAGCGCTATTTGACTTTGACGGTGATAGCAAGACCGACTTGGCGGTGTGGCGGCCGTCAAACGGACTATGGTTCCTGATCAACAGCTCGAACAGCGCGACGCCGACCATCAATTGGGGGGTCAGCACGGATGTGATAGTGCCGGGTGACTATGACGGAGACGGCAGAACCGATACAGCGCTGTGGCGGCCTTCGACCGGTACCTGGTTCATCATCAACAGCGGGAATCAGACCCAGCGAGTGGTGGGGTGGGGAGTGAATGGAGACGTACCGGTACCGGGCGACTACGACGCCGATGGGAAGACAGATATCGCGGTGTGGCGGCCGTCGACAGGAGTCTGGTTCATCATCAACAGCACCAATCAGAGTCAGAGTAGCGTGGGATGGGGAGTGAGCACGGATGTGCCGGTTGTAGGAGACTACGACGGAGATGGCAGGAGCGACGTGGCTGTGTGGAGGCCTTCGAATGGACTCTGGTTCATAATCCGCAGCACTGACAGCGTGGTGACTACGACAGGGTGGGGGGTCAGCACGGACAAAGCAGTGCCTGGGGATTACGATGGCGACGAGAAGACGGACATCGCGGCTTGGAGACCGTCAACAGGGGCGTGGTTCGTGATCAACAGCTCGAACGGTTCGGTGAGCACTTATGGGTGGGGGGTGAGCACGGACAAACCGCTGGCGGGAGACTTTGATGGAGACGGGAAGGTGGATATAGCGGTGTGGCGGCCATCGAGCGGAGTGTGGTTTATCATAAACAGCTCGAACGGGATGGTCCGAAATCAAGGGTGGGGAATAAATGGAGACGTGCCGGCGCCGTCGGCCTTCATCAGGTAGCGCGGTCTTGATAAAACACCGATGAGAGATTGACGGTATGCACCGCCTGTTTGCTTGGAAATCATCTGCTTGACTTGACCATGCCGGCTACGTAAGATGACTGCCGTTTGTGATGTGGCGATCTGGCCGGCTCTAAGTACGCTTCAAGTCAGTAAATCCGATTCGCTGCTCAGTGTCGCACTAATCAGTACCAATCCGAAGAAGCTTAAGGCTCACCGATCGCCGCCACTGAAATCCGGAGACCCGAGAATCACAGTATATCTCTTTAGGGAGTAGGTTATGGCTACAACTTTCTCCAAACCAATAAAGAGACCTGGCCACATGTCGTACCCAGGTTCTAAACAATAGGTTAACTCTCGGGTAGCAATCTGCAATTCAAGAGTCCACCGAGGCTAGATGAATCTCTACCGCTGAGCGTCGAGAGGCGATAAAGGTGCTAGATGAAGAAGACTCAACTCTTGTTGGCGTTGGTCATAACATTGGGATCGATAGCATTTGAAACAGGCCATCCGGTAAAGGCCCTTGACTCCGGCAACAACCCGGCGGCGATAGTAACGACACTCCAGAAGGCGGCGCTAAGCGAACGAGTCAGCGTTCAGGCGGCGGTTCGCGGGAATCCCTGGATCAACCTGAGCGATGGTCACGAAGTGATAACGTCGTACCGAGGCCCTGCGGAGGAAGTTCAGCCGCTTGAAAAGAACGAGGCGCGAGGATTATCGCTGGCGTCAGCGGACTTTGATGAAGACGGAGTGCCAGATCTTATAACCGGCTATGCAGGTCTGGGAGGAGGAATCCTCACCTTGCAACGGGGCAATCCCGATTCTATCTACCCCAACTCACTCGAAGCTCAAATGCGACGATCCGAAGGCAGATTAACCGACGCGCCGTTCTTATCGCCGGGGAACGTCGTTGCCTTGCCGGAGGCGGCTGACTTCACAGGAACTGGCGACTTCGACGGAGACAGCAACATGGATGTGGTCGCGGCCTCGCGAGGCAGCGAGAAGCTCTACTTGGTGGCCGGAGATGGACGAGGCGGATTCGGAGAGGTCCAAGAGATCGGCCTGCCGGGGCCTGTGACCGCCATGCAAGTGGGTGTCATCAACAGGCGAGACGGGCTGGAGGATGTCGTCGTTGGCGTGATAAGCGCAGCCGGCGCGCAGGCGGTTGTGTTTGAGGGGCCGGAAGGCGCCCTCAGAGCCGTTCCCGAGATTATCGCTCTACCTGCAGAAGCGACCGGGATAGCGCTTGGGCAATTGAAGGGAACCGGCAAGGGTGACCTCGTCATAGCGGCAGGCAAAGACCTGATAGTTATCGAGGGGCGAGATCGCAAGCTGTCCCTCGACAGGGCAGAACAGGTAAAGGTCAAGAAGCCAACCGTTAATAAACATGCTTTCCCGTTCAGCATCAAGTCGGTCGAGCTTGGAGATTTCACGGGCAGGCGCCAGGTGGATGTTGCACTCCTGTCGGACGAAGGCGCTCTGACAATACTCAGCAGAGGGGAAAAACAAAGTCAGCGTCTGAGTCAGTGGCATCAGGAGCGGCTGCCCGGCAAAAGCAGGCGAATGATAAAGGCAGGAGTGTCGAGTCTACCGGCGGATGACTTGCTGATGCTGGGCGAGCGCGGGGTGAGAGTCATCACCCACAGCCGCCGCGAGAGGGAGGAAGAAACAGACGGGTTAAAGCGTCTTGTCGTGGAGGCCGGACAGCGCGAAGATGCGACATTCCCAGTAGAGGGCGAGCCTGTGACGGCCCTGGGTATGCGGCTGAACGGCGACGCCATCGACGATCTTGTGATGCTTGTAGCAGGCCGGAGCGCGGTGGTGGTAGCCCCGAGCGTAAACGGCGCGATAATCACGGTCAACACGAACCTCGACAGCAACGACCGGGACAACGTGCTGACATTCAGGGAAGCGATACTGATCTCAAACGGGGAGCTGTCGGTCGGCGCATTGACGGCGGCGGAGCAAGCTCAGGTTGTAGGAACGCCCGGGTCTATGGATGAGATTCGCTTCAACATCACAGGGGCAGCAGCCAGCACTGCCACGAGCGGTGAGGCGACGGTCGCAGCAGGGAGCGCATCGGGCAATTGGGGCGGACCGATTTCGAGCTTTTACAAATACCAGATGGCGGTGGTCCATGCGATAGGGAATTGGTTTTTGAGTGATGTTGAGGCAAGTAGTCACCCGGCGGTGCAGTCCTGCTCGTACACAGTGACGCCTGGGCAGCAGAACTTCGGGGCGAAGAACGGAACCGGGAGTATAGCGGTGACAGCCGGGGCGGCATGCAGTTGGTCGGCGACGAGCAATGCTGCTTGGATAACGATCACGTCAGGTGCCAGCGGGACGGGGAATGGAACGGTCAGCTATAGCGTACAAATGAATAACGACCATAGCCGGACCGGCACAATTACAGTAGCCGGGCAGACGGTCAACGTCATGCAAGCGGCGGCTAACGAGTGGGCTGGGAACGGCCCATTCGGAGGCAGAATTGAAGCATTGGCCATAGACCCCACTGATACCAGCACTATTTATACGGGGGCCTTCAGTGGTGTATTCAAGAGCACCGACGCCGGCGGCACCTGGAGACCGAGCAATACTGGCTTAACTACATCTATTGTCGCGCTGACCATCGACCCTGCCAACGCCAATATTCTCTATGCCGGATCTGGCGGCGGCAATGGCGGTGTATTCAAGAGCACCAACGGCGGCAGCAGTTGGTTCCCGGCTAATAGCGGCCTGACCAACCTGGATGTCCGCACGCTAGCCATAGATTCAACCGATACCAATTTGCTCTATGCGGGGACCTTTAACGGCGGAATCTTCAACAGCACGAATGGTGGCGGCAGTTGGAGTCCGGCCAGCTCGGGCTTAGCGAGTTTGGATATCCGTATGCTGGCCATCGATTCCGTCAACACCAATACGGTGTATGCGGCAACTTTTGGCGGCAGCGGCGGGGTGTTCAAGACCACGAACGGCGGTAACAGTTGGAGCGCGGTAAATAACGGCTTGACCAGTTCGTTTATCGAGACGCTGGCGATAGATCCCGCTAACACCAGCACGCTCTACGCGGGCGGGTCTGGAGGAGCCTTCAAGAGCACGAACGGCGGAGGCAGTTGGAGCACCGTCAATAACGGCTTAACTCAGCTGGATGTAGATGAGTTGACCATAGACCCGGCTAATACGAGCACACTGTATACAGCAATTCCTCAAGGGGTGTTCAAGAGCACGAACAGCGGAGGCAGTTGGAGCCCGGTCAACAACGGCTTAACCGATTTGTTTGTCGGCGCGCTTGCGATAGACCCGACTACCACAAGCACAGTCTACTTGGGTACTAATGGTAGAGGCGGAGGGGTGTTCAAGAGCGCGAACGGCGGAGGCAGTTGGGTCCCTGCCAATACAGGCTTGACCGATCTGTCTGTCAACGCGCTTGCGATAGACCCGTCCAACACCAGCACGATTTATGCGGGAACGTTCTTTGGTGGAGCCTTCAAGAGCACAGATAGCGGAGGCGGTTGGCGCCCTGCCAACACAGGCTTGACCGACCTGAATCTCCGCACGCTCGCCATAGATTCAATTAATACCAATACGATTTATGCGGGGACATTTAATGGGGCCTTCAAGAGCACCAATGGGGGTAACAGTTGGAGTGCAGTCAACGCGGGGTTAACCAATCTGGGCGTCAAAGTGCTCGCCATAGATCGGATCAACACCAATACTCTGTATGCCAGCACACCTGATGGGATCTTCAAGACCACGAACGGCGGAGGAAGTTGGAGCGCGGTCAATACAGGCTTGACGACTCTGGATGTCAACGCGCTTGCGACCGACCCGGTTAACACCAGCACGATTTATGCGGGAACATTTTTCGAGGGGGTCTTCAAGAGCACGAATGGGGGCGGCACCTGGAACCCAGTCAACACTGGGTTAACGAATTTGATTGTCGACGCGCTTGCTATAGACCCATCAAACACCAACACGATTTATGCGGGAACATTCTTTGGTGGAGTTTTTAAGAGCACAAACGGCGGCGGCAGTTGGAGCGCGGTCAATAACGGATTAACCCAACAGAATGTCAGCACGCTCGCCGTAGACCCGGCGAGCTCCAGCACGATTTACGCTGGGACTCGTGGCAACGGGATGCTCAGCGCCGGGGGTGTTTTCAAGAGCACCGACGGTGCCGGCAACTGGAGCGCGGTCAATACAGGCTTAACGAGTCTGGATGTTAATGTACTTACCATAGACCCACTCAGCACCGGTAGGGTGTATGCCGGGACACTTGGCGGGGGCGCGCTTTCTGCATTATTTAACAGCTGCTCTTACAGCGTCGCTCCGCTCAATCATGCTTTCACGGCAAGCGGCGGGACCGGCAGCGCGACCGTAACGACCACGCCCGGCTGTCTCTGGTCTGCTTCGAGCAATGCCAACTGGATAGTGATTACCTCGGGAGCGACGGGCACCGGCAACGGTACGGTCATCTATTCCGTCGCGGCAAACACCTCGCCGGTCTCCCGCAACGGAACACTCCTCGTTGCAGGTCAGACGGTATTCATCTCACAGCCCGGCAGTTCTGCGGGTTGCGCGGTCAACCCCATCAACCCCGGGCAGACCGTGAACGCAGCACTGACCAATGCCGATTGTATCTCGCCCATCAGGTCGTTCGGCCTCGCCAGCTTCTTTGCCGACCGGTACTCTTTCAGCGGCACGGCGGGCCAGCAGGTCTCTGTATCGC
>JBASRM010000643.1:0-3632 GCA_049273835.1 Blastocatellia bacterium
CCGATACACGCGATCACTTGAAACGCGGGCTGGCCGGCCGCCGCCGCCGCCCTGCTCAATTCGTTTAGGTGTTGGACTCTAGTCACCTTATCGCGCGCGGTACCGTCGTCTTCGGTTATCTTGGCCTCAATAACTATCTGGGGATTGAACTCGCTCGGAATAATGAAGTCCGGTGTCTGGTCGAAACCAGGAATTCGCTCCGCACGCTTAGTCTTGCGAAAGCTTACGCCTGCCCGGGAAAGCACCTCTTCAATTGCAGATTCGAGCGCATCGCCGATAATATCGCTGACGGAGTCGCGGTGTCCCGCAAACGGACGGCCAAGAAATCGCTCATAGAGCAGCATCGCGTAAGGAACGCCCAACTGCGCTGCGTTCTGGAGACCGACTAGCCCCGACTTAGTGTCCGCTTTATTCAAACGGTGAAGTTGATTGGTATCAACGTCTGGAGCGCCCTGCTCTAGTAGTCGGCAGGCGACCTCTATTAACCTACGAATTCGGCTCGCACTTTCAGGAGACGGGCGAAGAGGATCGAGCGGACGGGAGCGAATTTTCCGGTCAAGAGTTCGAATGAAGCCTTGAGAGATGTCTGTTTTAGTTTGTTGCGTAGCTACATAGGCCCACTCTGGAGGGGTGAAACCCAGCATAGCGCGCAATACAACGAATACTATCGGGAAACGCGAAACTAATTCGTAAATTGCGTGTGCCTCGATCTTCGTGAAGGCGTTGGTTGCTTGCTTAAGCACCTCATAACCGCCCTCAAAGGTAGGAAACGTAATGAATCCCTGGCCGAGTGGCATCACGAGGAATTCAGATTCAAGGCATGAGAAGATAGAGTCGACAAACTGATCGGGTGACGCCTCGATTTCGACAAGGTCGGCTTCAAAAGGAAACGTCATTCAAGTCCCTCGCGTAAGGGCGCACCGATTCACTGATGGTTGTGGCGGGCTGGCGCGGCGCAAGCTGTGATTTGCTTCGCACGAATCGCAACACAGGGGCAACGCCCCCGAATTCTTGGATCCACGACCCAATTGCACGAAGTTTGTCGTCAACTGCAAGCGCGCTAATCCACTTAGACCGTAAGTTCCAAACGGCGAGGCGCGTAAGGTGGCCGTAGGCAATGCAACGAGCGTCCCCTTCGGTAGGCTTCACTCCGCCTAGATTGAGCTGTGCCAGGTCTTCTACGATCAAGGCGGCAAGTTGCTCTCCATTATCGGCAAGCCATTTTGCCCTCAGGCGCCCGGTACTTCGGCAAACGAAGACTGTGTCGATTATCGAAGAACGCGTCCCGCTGATATGGATTGATCCGCCCATTTCCGCCGGGCAAGGTAGCGAAGCGGAGCAGACTAGGCCTGCGTCTAGAATCGCGACTGTGATCGGAAAGTATGCTTCGAGGTTATTGTGATGAAAAGTGAAAACAAGCGGTGCTCCCTCTTTCAGTGCTCCTGCCATTTGCCGGAAAACCCCACTTAGACCTTCAGTGAAATGGGGAAGCCCGCGTCCCGCGGTCTGATTCCCGGTGAGCTCCTCCGCACATCTTGTGCTGGCGGCATGAAAGGCCGGGAATTCTGGAAGCAACCGTCGAAGCCACACATAACAGAAATCCATAAGCTCGGCGTATTGGACGTTGCCGAAATACGGTGGATCAGTGAGGATCGCATCCAGCGATCTTTCGCTCAGCTGAATGGTGGAAGCATCCACGCATTCAAGGCGAACCTCCCTAGATTTGGTTGAACCGCGACCGTTGGCGCTCTCTCCGATCCACTCCCCGACCACAGGTACCGTCACCCTGCGGCCATTTTGGTGCCTAATCTCGAAAGGCTTGTCGCAATATGCCTTCGCCTTGGCGTACTTCTCGGTGATGTTTAGCCAACCCCCGCTGCCCACGGGCTGCCTGGTCGTAGGGTTGAGCACGCCGAGCAAGTTCGATTCAACCTGTATCAGACCAACAGGAAAGCCATGAACGGAGAATATGTCGAGCGACTTTAGCGCCATAGTATCGTAGCGACAAAGCATGTTCTGATATCGCAATAAGTCGGACAGGTTCGTCGCAAGCGCGGTGCGGATGCGGCTATTGCGTTTGGCCGCAATTGTGCGAGAACTTAACTCCAAACCGAGGAGTTGGCGTTCATTAAACATCTCCCTGTAACGCGAGTATCCCCAGCGGTGCAGCCTGCTACTCTCGTCGCCCTCGGGAATACTGTCATCAGGGATGAACTTCGGTGTGAGGCCAGCGAAACGTTTACGCGCGTTCTCGAATTTCTCGAGATCTTCAGAATCTGGCTTCTTGAAAAAGCGTCCTTCGTGGCGCTTGCTACAATCGGGGTTCGCGTATTCCAGCGCGAACATTCTGTGCTCAAAGGGGGTCATTGGCCTTCCGGGAATGCTATGGCTTTTTCCGCACGTAGGACACAAACAATGTCCGCGAGAAACAACACCCTCAGTGCGCAGTGTCGAATGGCAGATAGCGCATCGACCGGGACGTTTCCGATCTTCAACCTCGTTGAGTTCTCCACACCCGGCACAGACGATGACATTCTTAGGATGACGGACGTTCTCAGAAAGCAGGTAACCTGGGAAGAGGTCGAATTTGTCGCCGCAGTTATCGCAGCAAAGCACTTTAACCCAAAGGAAATACTTGACTGGTGCGTCGGGTCGGCCGTCTACTATGCAGCGGGTACGATAGAGATTACCAACGTCGTCCTCCAGCGACGCCCGCAGATCAGCGGCCGCGCGTCGGTAAGACGGAAGATTCAGATGCTCGATTTGCTCGCGAACAATCCACCAAGCCATAGGGTTGATGTCGAAGCCGATGGTTGCGCACCCGGTTCGGTTCGCCTCAACTAGTGGCGTTCCTCCTCCCATAAAAGGATCGGCAATGCGCTTACCGCTGAAATCCTGTGCAAGGTAGAACTCCTCACTGATTGGCCCGGAGGCAAATTCGGAAAGTAAAAGGCCACGAAAGAGCGTCCCGGGTCTTCGTGCAAACCACTTGTGCACCGCTATCAGGGGGCGATAATTCTGCTGAATTTGTTTCTCCCGCAGCGCGAGGTGTGAAATGAAGGGTACGTCGAAGTCGTATTCAATCACTATTCTTGTTCCACTCTCCTAGTAAACAAAGACATACTCTGCTTCGGTCGAGCCCGTTAGGCTAGCCTTATCCGTTCGAGAAACTCCAGGTTGTCGCGAGTCTCGCTCATCCCCTTCAGCAGAAGTTCCATGCCTTCAATCGATTTCTTCCCGGCTAGCGCCCGGCGTAACAGGTTGATCTGCGGCATCGTGTCGGACTCAAACAACTTTTCTTCTTTGCGAGTGCCTGACTTCGATATGTCGATCGCCGGAAATATCCGCCGTTCCGCTAGCTTGCGGTCCAGCACGATTTCCAGATTTCCGGTCCCCTTGAACTCCTGAAAGATCACTTCATCCATCTGGCTGCCGGTATCGATCAGCGCGGTTCCGATGATCGTCAGCGAGCCCCCCTCTTCCGCTTTGCGGGCTGCGCCGAAAAACTTGCGCGGGAATTCCAGCGCGCGAGAGTCTACGCCGCCCGACATCGTGCGGCCACGGCGGCTCGTCTCGCGGTTCGATGCCCGAGCCAGCCGGGTGATCGAATCGAGCAGCATCACCACATCCTG
>JBASRM010000660.1:0-3497 GCA_049273835.1 Blastocatellia bacterium
GCTCATACTGGCGGCGCTCGCATCCTGATCGGAATGACGCGGGTCACATTCTGGGGTGCCCTTGCAATGGCAATAACCGCAGGCATAGGAGCTTTGTTTGGGACAGGTGTGTAAAGTTCAAAGGACCGAACGAAATCATGTTCAGCAATCCGAATCATTGGCCCTGGCAATGCGCTCCGAGGCGGAATTAGAAAATCAGGAGATTTGACGCCTCAGACAACAATACCCTGGGGACAGGGGACTACCGCGCCGCGCTTCACTCTCCGCAACCCAAATGAGGATGCTGCCCCATGACTGTCCCCGGCATGTGTTTGCAAAACGTCACAGCTCGGCGGACAGCCATGGGGATTGAAGATTCCTGGCCAGGAGCGACGCTTCTGGCATCAGACAACGGACCGGCGCCCGCTGAGCAGATTGAAGATCAACACTATTACTGCGATGGCGATCAACAAGTGAATCAGGTTGCCCCCGATGCCGCCGATTAAACCTAACAACCACAGGATGAGAAGAATAATGACGATTGTCCAAAGCATGGCATACCTCCAAGTCTGAGTCTCCGCGGTACAAGCTTGTGCCCGTAACGCGATTATTCTCTCCACGTTGCTCGACCCAAGCTACCGTCACGCACGCAACACAGATGCCAGTTGGCGATTGCGCGTCGCGCGAAAACAGCGTGGCGTATCGTATGCGTTTTTATGAATCGCGCAGGATTCCTCCAGCTATTTCGCTCTCCGCTTTGAGTAAATCCCAAGCGTAGCGGGAAAGGCTCGCACGCCGGCGGGTGCGTTAACACGTCCGCCCTGAAGCACTGACTTCGCCTTAGCTCCTTCGCCATAGACCGCGATCATATCGTCATCGTCCAAAGTGATGACTACACCTTTCAGTTCTAAACCGGCGAATAAGCCTTTGCTCCGCGAGTAAGAAAGAATCTCTGCATCCATTCGAACGTTCGTTGAAGCTCCAGCCTGGCGTCCAACTGGGCCGGCGGCAACCGATGCGTCTCCGCCAACCTCGAATTTGTCGCCCATCAGTCTGTTCAGGCCGTTCCTGTTCATGAACAGAAGGACGAAATCAGTCGACTGCGCGCCGATCTGCAAACCAACGCTGCCACCCTTGAGGTTGAAGAACGCGGGCGCACTCCAGCCACTCTTCGTCCGGCAACTGGCGACGCCTCGCCCGCCTCGCGCGCCAACGACGAAACCCGCCTTGAGAACCTGCGGAAAAACCGCAACGCACTCGGCGCCGTCCAGGATGTCTCGAGGAACTGACTTGTCGGGCGCGCGCATGATTTCCCGGAACACGCGTGCCGCCTTTTCAGATTGAGACACCGCGTCGCGATAGTCTTTGCCCTGCTTCTGTCCTGCGAAACACACCGTACCCGCTGCGAGACATGCGAGCACGCTGCATACTGCTGTAGAGATTGTCTTTGCTTTCATACTAACCTCCGTCTCGTCCGGGCTCACCGGACCGCTTGTGAAAGACTGCACATTTACAGCTAACGTGTGGGACATCGATTCCGTCATTCGCAAGGCCCGAGGTCCTCACCTACTCGCCTGAATCGGTGCGCCCCCACGTGAATGAGATCATCTTAGGGGTGCTTCGGTTTAACGTTGCTCCCGCGCCTTCGGACGCTTGGAAGATCCCCTTATCTATTCTCGACCTTAGCCCCGTCGGCGATTTGATTTGTAGAATCCACAATAACCCCGGCGCGCCTGCTCATCAGCTTGAACAACTCAAACCACATTAGGCTGACCGCTCCGGCGGCGATGCATACTCCCAGGTCGATCCAGTGCAACTGGGCGAATCGGAAAAGCTCACGGAGCACTGGGACGTACAAGACCAACCCTAGAAACACTGCCGCGCCTCCGGTCACCCACCAGAGGGCTGCGTTAGGTGAACGAATCGTCGCCAGCACCGTGCGAGACCACGAGCGGTTGATCAGTATCAACCCAAGATTCGCTATTATTAACGTCGTGAACGCGAGGGCGCGCGCTTCTGATTCCGCCTGACCGCGATAGAGGGCGAAACCGTAGAGCGTGGCCAGGATCAACAAGACACCGAGCCCTTGAAGCAGGCTCACCGACCACATGCGCTTTCCAAACAGGGGGTCCTTAGGGTTGCGAGGTGGACGCTGCATTAAGTCCGCTTCTTCGGGTTCCGCTTCGAAGACTATCGAGCACGCCGGGTCGATGATCAAATGAAGAAACGCGATGTGCACCGGAAGAAGCACTAGCGGCCATTTGAGCAGCACCGGTATCAACGTCATCCCGGCAATCGGAACATGAATAGCAAGGATGTAGGCCATGCCTTTTTTGAGATTGTCAAAGATCCTGCGGCCTTGCTTGACGGCTTGCACGATTGAAGAGAAGTCATCGTCCAGCAGCACCAACGAGGAAGCCTCTCGGGCTACATCGGTGCCGCGCTGGCCCATCGCGATGCCGATGTGCGCAGCCTTGAGCGCAGGCGCGTCGTTCACCCCGTCACCAGTCATCGCGACGATCGCGCCGCTTGCCCTAAGAGCGGTGACCAGGCGCAGCTTTTGCTCGGGCACTACGCGCGCAAAAATGTTCACCGAGTCGATTCGATGCTGAAGCTGAAAATCGCTCATTTTGTCGAGTTCCGGGCCAGTGATGATTTCGTTCACAGGTCCAAGGTTGATTTGACGCGCGACGTTCTGAGCGGTCCCCGGGTAGTCGCCCGTTATCATCACGACTCGTATGCCTGCGGTGTAGCACTCCTTGATCGCGGCGGGAACGGTGGGCCGCACAGGATCTGCCAATCCCACCAGGCCCAGAAACTCGAAGTCGAAGTCATGCTGCTCGCTAGGCAAATGCGTTTGCTTGAAGCGAGACCTTGCCACGCCCAGCACGCGAAGCCCTTCGTTGGCAAGCGTGGTGACCTGGATGGAAAGTTGATCGAGCTGAGCTTCGCCGAAGTGACACAGGTCGAAAATGGCTTCTGGCGCCCCTTTCGCGGCGATGACGTAGTCGTCGCCGTCGCGCGATTTCCATACCAGCGACAAGGCCAACAGCGCGTTCGACAGCGGATACTCGCGCACCAGCGCCCAATCGTCGTGAAGATGCTCGGTGCCGCTCAGGTAATAGTTGCCGAGTTCTCTAAGCGCTTTTTCCATCGGATCGAACGGATCGCGGTGGCTGGCGAGTATCGCGAACTCAGTAAGCTCATGTAGGTTCTCCGGTAAGTCTTCGCCAGCGCGAGCCCGAACGTCGTAGTACTCGCCGTTTCCAAACAACATCGCCACTGACATGTGATTCATCGTGAGGGTGCCAGTCTTGTCCACGCATAAAACCGTCGCTGACCCAAGAGTCTCGACTGCGGGCATACGCCTAGTCAGTACGTTCTTCTTTGAAATGCGCCACGCCCCCAGCGCCAGAAAGATTGTCAGCACCACCGGGAATTCATTCGGCAGAATCGCCATTGCCAGCGTGATCCCCGCAAGAAAGCCGTCAAACCAATTCGCTCGGGTGAGTCCGTAT
>JBASRM010000661.1:0-2272 GCA_049273835.1 Blastocatellia bacterium
GAATTGTTGAGGCGTGCTAAAGAACTAGGTAATGGGCCGGAAATCACGATCGCAGAGGCATTCCGATTGTCTGCCATCGGTAGCGTTGAAGAGGCTCTTAGTAAACTTTTAAGCATAGATTCCACTGCCGCTCGCTCCGCCTCGCTTCTAATAATGACGCATAATAGAGATGCGTTTGGTGCGATCCAATGGCTATCCAATGCAGGAATAACCATCTCGCATCTCGACGCGGATGGTAAATTTGTTCTCATAACAAAGATGCTAGAATTGGGTCGTTGGGATAAGGCCCTTGAGTATGCAAACGAACTTCAGGAAGTTGACTTCAGTCAGGCCCCGGTTCTTTTGCATACAGCAGCAATGACCAACCTCGCGCAAGCGATTCCGGTTGAGCTTAGGACATCTATTCTTCAGCAAGTCCCCTTTCAAGCAAGCATCTTCCCACTAGCTTCAAACGAAACAGCACTGTCATACAGAAGGAGAGCCAAAGGCTTGTTTGAACGGAGCGCTATTGCCACGCGGGAACTCGGTTGCATAGAGGTAACAAATGCCGGCGAAGAGTACGCTCTTTGGCTGGAATTACGTGATCCAGAGGATCACCACGCAGGTCGACAAAAGCTGGCAATAAGCATGAGAGACCCGAGCCACTCGCTTCGACGGCTTTACTTGGCGCTGCAATTCGGATTGAAGTTAGATCTTGAGGCGGTCGGAAACGAGATCGAACGGCAAATAGCTCTTTCAGGCGGCAAGTCCGGTGATGCTGCGTTCGCCCGCTTTTCACTCGCATTCGCGCAAGGAAGTCCGAAAGCCGTTGCCGAGTACATTGATAGATATCGGTCCCAGTTTGCCGAGTATTTGAGCGCTAAGTTGGTTGCAGGGATTGAGATCGAAATGCTAGCACGGGCTGGGTTGCGCCAACGAGCAGAAGAACGTCTATTGGCGCTCGTCGATGTTGGACTGTCGGAGGCAGAACAGGCCCACCTGCGCACAATCATCACTAGCTTCTCGGGCGCGGACTCGACGGAGGCTACTGAGACACAGTTCAAGAGTTCGGGAGAACTTAGTGATCTTATCTCTCTCGTGAATCGTTTGGAAGAACAGACCGATTGGCCACGACTGTGCCACTACGGATCCATCTTGTTCGAAAGAACCCAGTCGCTGTTGGATGCCGAGCGCCTCGCAAAAGCGCAGGAAGCGTCGGGTCGGTACGACGATCTCTCCGCGCTTCTGAGAAGGTATCCAGAGTTCCTGGAGCAGTCCGACGACCTTCAAATGCTTTGGGCTTGGTCGCTGTATCGCGAGGGATCACTGCTGGAGTCTGCCGCCACGTTGGCGAAGCTGCGATTGAAGCGCGATCATCCGAACGATCGATCTCTAACGGTTTATCTGGCTATCGGTTCAGGCGACTGGGAAGCTCTCTTGCAATTTGTCGAAAACGAGTGGGCCAACAGGGATACGAGAGACGCGCGCGAGTTGATGCGAACTGCTCACTTAGCTCATTCGTTGGGGTCAAAGCGCGTCAAGGATTTCGTTCATCAGTCAGTCAACAAGGAACCTGACAATGCCTTTATTCTTGCTGCAGCTTACGACCTTGCGACGAGAAGCGGCTGGGAAGACGAGGAGACAGCTCAGTGGCTTCACAGAGCGGCTGAGCTTTCAGATGAAAAAGGTCCGGTTCAAAGGGGGTCCTTGAAGGATCTCTTAGATCGAGCACCGGATTGGAATCGCCGAGAGATGGAAACCTGGGAACAGCTGCATGAGGGAACTCTCCCGGTCTTTTGCGCAGCCCACCTTCTGAACCAGTCGCTCGTAGACCTATTTCTCTTGCCTGCACTCGCGAACCCGTCCGAGCCGGACCCAAGAAGACGCGGACTAGTGCCAGCGTATAGCGGGGTGCGTCACCCAATACCGTGTGATTATCACGAGGTTGCATTTGATCCCACAACTCTTCTTACGTTGGGCGTTCTAGGCTTGCTTGAGGCAACATCGAAGCTGTTTGATCGGGTCCTAGTTCCGCATTCTACGCTAGTCTGGCTTTTTGAAGAGAATCAAAGAGTCTCGTTTCACCAACCTAGCAGGATAAGAAAAGCATCCGAACTGCGGGAATTACTAGCAAACGGCGCGGTGAAAACCTTCACCCCGGGCGCTCAGATGGATGCCGATCTAGTCGCTGAAGTCGGCGACGAACTTGCCTCATTTATCGCGGAAGCGTCCACCAGCGATAGCGGTGATGAGAGACAGCGAATAGTCGTCAGGCCGGCTCCAGTCCATCGCA
>JBASRM010000675.1:0-6584 GCA_049273835.1 Blastocatellia bacterium
TACAAGAAGCTGATCGACGACTTCACGCCCAACACCGCGAAGTATGTTTTCAAGGGCATCGCCGAGTTTGCGACGGACGCACCGGAGATCATCACGGGAGACACGTACGAAGCGAAAGCCGGTACGCTGTTCGATGAGTTGCTGCGTTGCAAGGTAAACATCTTCAACATCTCGAAGATCAACTCCGAAGTGCGCGGCGGAAGATCGCCTCGGATCAAGCGGCTATCCGAATACATCGGCGAGAGCTACTTCGACTACCTCGCAGGGTTGAAAGACCTGGTGCTGATCATGGACGAATCTCACCGCTACCGGGCCTCGGCGGGGGTGCGGGCAATCAATGAACTGAAGCCCGTCATTGGTCTGGAACTGACCGCGACCCCTTTCGTCGAGACGACCAGAGGCCCGGTTGCTTTCAAGAACGTTATCTATGACTATCCGCTGGGAAAGGCGATGGAAGACGGCTTCGTTAAAGAGCCGGCCGTTGTGACACGAAAGGACTTCAATCCCGCCGGAATGTCGCCGGAGGAGATCGAGCGGTTGAAACTCGAAGACGGGGTGCGTCTGCACGAGAGCGTGAAGGTCGAGTTGGAAACGTACGCTCGCGAGTCTGACAATCCCATCGTGAAACCTTTCCTGCTGGTCATCGCTCGCGACACAACACACGCGACGCAGTTGCTGCAGTTGATCCAGTCCGACTCGTTCTTCGAGGGCCGTTACAACGACAAGGTAATCCAGGTCGATTCTAGTAGGACTGGAGCGGCAGAGGATGAGATGGTCGAGCGCCTGCTCAAAGTCGAGCACGCTGATGAGCCGACGGAGATCGTGATCCACGTCAACATGCTCAAGGAAGGGTGGGACGTGACGAATCTCTACACGATTGTGCCGCTACGCGCCGCAAACGCACGGACACTAATCGAGCAATCCATCGGGCGAGGTCTTCGTCTGCCTTACGGAAAGCGTATAGGTGTGACGGCAGTGGACCGGTTGAACATCGTCGCCCACGACAAGTTTCAAGAGATCATCGAAGAGGCTAACCGCCCGGAATCCACCATCAGGTTGCAAACCGTCGTGCTGGATCCCACTCAACTCGCACAGAAGACAGTTACGGTCGTGTCTCAGTCACAGCTTGCAACCAAACTCGGCCTGCAACCCGAACAGCAGACGACAAGCACGATCGTGGCAGGCACGACGGAAGTTCCGGTCTTCACCAAGCCGGAAGAACAGAAGGTCGCCCAGATTGCATACGAAGTGATCCGAAAGTTGGAAAATCAACCAACAAAGCTGCCTTCAGTTACATACCTCGGCAGGGCGGACGTGCAAGCTGAGATTGTTCATCAAGTCACCGAGAAATATAGGCCTGCTCAGTTGCCGCTTGAGGGGGTAGTGGAACAACCGGACATCGCCGCGGTCGTTGCGAAAACCGCCGAGCTTGTCACACAACAAACCATCGATATTCCGCGCGTTCTCGTTGTACCCAGAGGTGAGGTGAAATCGGGGTTCACGCCGTTCCAACTCAAGCTCGATACGCTGCGCTATCCGGCGGTCTCGGATGAGCTCTGGATTCAGCATCTTCGAACGAACCAACTAGAGATAGTTTCTTTAGGCAAGGGCAGATGACAGGACCAACATGGCCAAGTATCTGTTTGGCGGCTTCAGCAGGTGTCTCTATCCCGTCCAGAAGTTCCAATCCGATTCTGAACGCAAGCTGGCGGTCATACTCGAACGTGAAGCCTCGAAGTGGTTCAAGCCGACGAAAGGACAGTTTCAGATCTTTTACCGCTCCGGAGCCGATCACCTTGAATACCAGCCGGATTTCGTAGCTGAGACAGGAGACACAGTCTACATGTTAGAACCGAAGGCTCGTAACGAGCTGACTGAGGCTACAGTCATCGCCAAGCGCGATGTTGCTGTGACATGGTGCCAGCACGCGAGCAGCCACGCTACGAGTTACGGCGGGAAAACCTGGAAATATCTCCTCATCCCCCACGACGCGATTGCCGACAATATGACTTTGGCCGGCTTGGCGGAACGATTTACGTATTCGTCGTAGGGATGGCCGATGATCTCTTGGCGGGCAACTCCCTGCGATTCTTCTACGCCTTTGATAGCCAGACGCCTGATCCCTTCGGACAGGTCCGCTCTCGCTGAGCGTGTCTCCTTCCATTACGCTCGACCGGCCACTTCACCCGTCTGGGTGTTCACGCGTACCACCTCACCCTCTTTGATAAACAGCGGTACTCGAACTGTCAGGCCGGTCTCTAATGTCGCTTGCTTGGTTGCTCCGCCGGCGGCGGTGTCGCCTCGGAGACCTAACTCCGCTGTCGCTACTGCCAGGTCGACGAACTGAGGGAGCTGCAGCGAAACAGGCGCTCCGTTGTATCTCATCACCTCCAGGGTCACACCCTCTTTTAGATAGCCAGCATCAGCGCCAATGGCATCGGCTGAAAACGAGAACTGCTCGTAACTCTTCTCATCCATGAAATGAAAGCCGTCCACGTCGCTGTAAAGAAAAGATGCCGGCGCGAGCTCGACATCGGGTTCGCTGAACTTCTCACTTGAACGGAAGCTCTTTTCCTGGACCGCGCCCGTCAGTAGGTGACGTAATTTTGTGCGCACCATCGTCGCCGCGCCCCTCGCCGTCGGCGAAGCAAAGAAAACTTCGAGGACTACATACGGCTGCCCATCAACCTCGACGAGTAGCTTGCGTTTTAGTTCGTTGGCTGCGATCAGCGCCATGCAGGTCATCCTTCTCAAGTGTAAAACTGGCCGCGTTTCCCAGCCGTCCTAAAAGTACATCAACAATCCTCAAAAGCATAGTTTTTGAAAACTTAAAGTTTGCGATCCCCGGATAAAAGGTGAGTTCATTGAGGAGTGTGGAAAGTGTGCTTGGCCCCGCTCGGTCGCGACTTCAATTCGTTGATGATCGAGCGGAGGCAAGCCTAAGCGCTCGCTTGACTTGCACGGACGCTGGTTAATAGCATCTCCACTGCGCAAGCGTTTTGCGAATCGCATGAGGTCAACGGACTCTTGCGGCTTTGCGGTGGTGTGTAGAGTTTCATAATGACCGGACGTTTCGCACAAAAAGACGCAAAGAAAAACGCAAAGAAGCAAAGAAAGCGCAGGGGCCGAAGCGAAAAGAGCCCTGGGAGAGTCTTGATGCGAGCCGTTTACTTCGACTGCTTTGCCGGTGTTAGCGGCGATATGATAGTCGGCGCACTGCTAGACCTTGGCGTCGATCTTGAAAGCCTCCGGCAACCACTCTTGTCGCTCGGTTTGAAAGGCTACGAAATCAAAAGCCACCGTGTCTACCGAAGCGGCATTTCGGCGACAAAGTTTGACGTCGTAGTCGAATTGAATGAGCAACCAGCCCGAACGCTTGCAGACATTCGTTCTATGATCCTCGGATCGAGTGTGCCTGGAAAGGTTAAAGATTACGCGGTCCGCGTGTTTGAACGCCTGGCTGAAGCTGAAGCGCGAGCCCACGGGACCACTCCGGACGCGGTTCACTTTCACGAGGTCGGGGCCGTTGATTCGATCATCGACATCGTGGGTGCGATGATTGGGTTCGAGTTGCTCGGCATCGAGCGGTTTTTTTGCTCGCCGCTGCGTATCGGAAGCGGTTCCGTCGAGACGCAACACGGACGATTGCCGGTTCCTGCTCCGGCAACGGTCGAGCTGCTGCGCGACGCGGCTGTCTACGCGGGCGAGCTTGAAGGAGAGTTCGTTACTCCAACCGGGGCCGCGATTGTCGCGACGCTTTGTGAAGTATCTGGGGCGATGCCGCGCATGACATTAACTCGCGTGGGCTACGGCGCAGGGTCGCGCGATCCTGAAGGATTTCCGAACGCGTTGCGACTGATGCTGGGTAAGATGGATGAAAGGCCAGGAAACGTACAGTCCGCTGGAACAGGTCAAGCCGAACTGGGTTCAACAATGGAAGCTACGATCGTCGTTATCGAAACGAACATTGACGATATGAACCCGCAGGTCTACGGCTATGTGATGGAGCGGGCGTTTGCGCTTGGGGCGCTGGATGTGTTCATGGCGCCTGCTCAGATGAAGAAGGACAGGCCTGGTATTTTGCTTACAGTTTTGTCCAGAACTGAAACGGCCGAGGCGTTGATCGAAATGCTTCTGGTCGAGACGACTACGCTCGGCGTTCGATACCATGAATCAAAACGGCGCGTGCTGGAACGCGCGGTCGAAACGGTTGAGACGGCGTATGGGCCGATTCGCATCAAGGTGGCGCGTGAAGGCGGGCGCACGCTACACTTTCAACCTGAATACGACGACTGCGCGCGGCTGGCCCGCGAAGCAAGCGTGCCGCTGATTGAGGTTCAAGCCGCTGCGAGTGCGGCGTATCGAAAGAAGAATGAGTAGCTCTGTTCCGAGCCGAGGGCAAAGCCCATCGGCACAGCAGGGCCGCGAAGCCGCTCAGGCGTGAGTCGTTGCAACGAAGCCAGGAAACGAAGACTTAGATGGCGAACGCAAAGAAAGAAATCGAACACGAAGAGCTTGCTAACCGGAATAGCTTTGATGGATCGAAGATCGAAGCTGGAGTCCGGTTGATCCTTGAAGGCATCGGCGAAGACCCCACTCGTCCGGGCATCGAGGGGACGCCGCGACGAGTTGCCGTGATGTATGAAGAGATATGCGCAGGCCTGCACAGCGACCCACGCCAGTTCCTGCACGTGTTGCCCTCCGAAACTCACGACGAGATGGTGATCGTTAAGGACATACCGCTGTACTCGATCTGCGAGCATCATCTGTTGCCGTTCTTCGGAGTCGCACACATCGCTTACATACCGAAGGAGGGCCGGATCGTGGGTCTGTCCAAACTCGCTCGCGTAGCCGACCTGATGGCGCGGAAGCCGCAGATTCAAGAACGTCTGGCTACTGAAATCGCAGATTTGCTCGACGAGATGCTGAAGCCGACTGGAGTGATGGTCGTCATTGAAGCCGAGCACATGTGCATCGAAATGCGCGGAATCAAGAAGCCGGGCGCGAAGGCGGTCACCAGCGCATTGCGTGGGGGCTTCTTGAAGGACCAACGAACGCGGGCCGAGGCAATGGCGCTTCTCTTGGGACACAAGGGATGACGGCTGCGAGAACATTCTTCATTTCCGGAACCTTGACTATAGATGACATCTACCTTCTACGTAACCACCCCGATTTTTTACGTCAACGCGAAGCCGCATATCGGGCACGCTTATCCAACCCTGGTCGCCGATACGCTAACACGATTCTACCGTCAACGAGGCGTCGATAGTTATTTTCTGACCGGCACCGACGAACACGGAATCAACATCGAGAGAGCCGCGGCAGCTCGGGAAGTGCCTCTGAAGCAGCAGGTCGATGAGATCGTCGACGAGTTTAAGGCTGCTTTTGCGCCGCTCGGCATTGAGTATGACCAATGGATTCGGACAACCGATCCGCGTCACGAAGCTGCGGTTCAGAAGCTGTGGCGCATACTCGACGAGCGCGGTCACATCTATAAATCAAGTTATGAAGCCTGGTACTGCGGAAATTGCAACGAGTTCAAAGACGTCGATGAGAATATCGCGGAGCCGCTCTGCCCGATTCACGAACGGCCGCTCGAACGTCTGGCGGAGGACAGCTACTTTTTCAGGCTGTCGGCGTTTCAACAACCGCTGCTCGATTACTATGACAAGCACCCCGAATTCGTTCAGCCCGATGTGCGCCGCAACGAAGTCATCTCGTTTGTGGCCGGAGGGCTCAAGGATCTCTCGATAAGCCGCGTCTCGGTGAAGTGGGGAATCCCGGTACCCGGGGATTCGCAGCACACGATATACGTTTGGCTGGATGCGCTGACCAACTACATCACCGCACTCGGATGGGGAGGCGACCGGCACGAACTTCTGGACCGATACTGGCCGGCTTTGCATCTGGTCGGGAAAGACATCTTGCGGTTTCACGCGGTATGCTGGCCTGCCTTTTTGATGGGCGCCGGGATTGAGTTACCGCGCACGGTCTACGCGCACGGGATGCTGCTGCGCGGCGGTCAGAAGATGGGTAAGACGCTCGGCAACGCAATCGATCTCGGCGTGTTGAAGAAACACTTCGCGCCGGATTTGATACGGTACTTCTTACTGAGAGAGGTCGCATTCGGTCAGGATGGTGAGGTCACCTACGAAGCGCTGATCGATCGCGCCAACTCCGACCTTGCAGATGGGTTGGGCAACCTGGCGAGCCGGACGCTCACGATGATCAGAAACTACTTTGCTGGAGCTGCTCCGCGCGTAGTGGCTGTGTTGGATAGGGACTCCGAAGATGTCAGAGTTCGGCTTGAAGAAGCTAAGAGAAGATTTGACGAAGAGGTTCGCGATCTCAACTTCTCTCGCGCGCTGGAGGCCGCTTGGGGAGGCATCGCGCGAGTGGATAAGTTCATAACGGATAGTCAGCCGTGGAAGCTGGCAAAGGACTCGGCTGCGCGTGAGCAACTCGAAGCGGTGCTGGCCACTGCCTACGAAGCGCTACGTCACATTGTGCTGCTTGTCGCTCCGGCATTACCGGCGACATCACGCGAAATATGGAATCAGATGGGGCTGGCGGGGGATCCGCTT
>JBASRM010000676.1:0-13668 GCA_049273835.1 Blastocatellia bacterium
GCAGATCTTTAGCGGGTTACGCACACTCAAAGGATTGCCAATGATATCTCAACAAGAATTCGATAAGTTTGTGAAGGACTACAACGAAGACTACATACTGCTTCTAACTCGCGCCAGTACGCTTCATTATGATTGCCTCATCACCTCATTCATGGTTTTGAAAGATTTCTACAACATGATCCAGGTGCTGTTTGACAGTGGACAGTACAGCTACCGGATCCTGCCGTATCCATTCTCGTTTCGCGCCGATGACGTGCTTTTGAGACTGCTTGGGTTTGATGACGAGGGGATCGCGAATATATTTGGCTTTCTCCATTTCGTAAAGGAAACTCAGGGCATGGAGTTCGAGGCGTGTCTTGAAGCCGGCACGGTAGCAATGTGCGCCAGGGTGAGATAAAACACTATGAGTCGAGAAGCAATAGCCGATTCGATTGAAGGCCGGCTCAATCAACTCATTGAAGCCTGGACGCTGGCGGTACGCAACGACCCGCGAATCGAATCGGATGCAAATCTATCCAAACCGGAGCTGGTGGATCACGTCCCGGCAATGGTTCAGGAAATTTGCGAGCTGATTCGAAATGATGAAACGCCCGATGTTCGGAACAGTCACGAGGCCCGCGTAAACGTTTACACCCGCTTCAATCAAGGCTACAAAGGCCGCGATCTAGTAGGCGAATTGTCTCTATTGAGAATCACTATGCTCGATTATTTGATGGGAGTGTCTTTGGACGAGTCGACTCGGATTAGCGCGGACGATCGGGCCAGGTCTGCCATGATTCTCAATCTATACCTGGACGAGGAAATGCGATACGCGATCTCGGTCTACAGCAGCCAACCAACGGATTCTCAACCCAAAGCAGGCAGCTAGAGATAGTCTAAACGGCTTGGGCACACAAAATTCCCCGGTTGTATGCCGGGCTAAAAGCCATAAAGCTTTCGCGCATTCTCTCGAAGCACCATCTGCGCCAGCTCAACTGCTCGCTCTCGAGTGATCACTCGATCGTTTATCATTCCGGTCAGCGCAAGCCCCAGCGCCTCTCGCGCGGTTTGCGTCGCAATCCATCCTGTCTCCTCCCATCCGACCTCTCCAAAGACTGGAGTCGCATCAGTGCCGAACAGAATCTTCTCGGGATAATACTCAAGCCAGTTGCGGAGTATCTCGCTTAACGCGCGCGGGTATAACAACAAATCCTGAGCAGAAAAGTCAGCCCACACATTCGCCTTACTCAGTAGTCCCGCTACTGCTTTTGTATGGGGATAGCCGCCGTGCACGATGACAAAGTTGGTCTTGCGGAGAGATTGATCGTTGAACAGCGAATCGAGCAAGACCGGATTGCTCCCGCTTTGAACATAACTCCCGCCTCCGCCGTCAAACACGTGAATGTGAACGGCCATTCCGACTCGCCCTGCTTCGCGTGAGGCATATCGAAAAAGAAAATCCTGGAGGACTTTGTAGTCGGAGGCAGGGGGCTCGCCGCCTCTTACCCAGCGCGCGTACACCCTAGCAGCGTCGCTCTCGGCGGCGTCGTACAAATCAAGCCCTCGCAGATAGGCTATCTCGAACTTTACGGCGACTGCGCCGTCTCGTTTCTGGCGCTCGAGAGTAGGAGTGACAACCTTTGACAAGTATTCTTTTAACGTCGCCGGCAGCGCATTCAGTTTTAGATCGGCGATGTAGCGCTTCAACAGACGCTCTTCCGCGGGATAGAGCGCTCGGTAGTCAGCATTAGCGCGCCGGGCGGCCTCATTGCTTAGTGGGAAAATCAGAGCATCGATGTATGAGACCCACCTGAACCGAGGCGCGGTCAGTCCTCGCCCCATCGCAATGCGGTTGGCCAGCATCGTCTCGATGCCGAGCTTGTCCAGTACCCAGGACGGGTATCCATCGCCCCGCTCGCGCCTCAGCCGCTTCTTCGTTTCAGTGAGTTCACGGATGTGCGAGCCGCTCATATCAGAATGGCGGTAACCAAAGAGAGCGCGCCAGGCGGCAACATATTCAAGATTGTCCGGACGCAGTCTTACCATCGGGAGAAACGGTTCCAGAAGCTCGAAGGGCAGGGCATCGTATTCGTGATCCTCTTCACCCGCGCCGACGACGCAGGTGACGTGAGTGTGATTGTCGATCGCTTTAATCTTCGCAATCTCGGCGGCCAGCGCCGGGTCGGTGTTGAGTTGAGCTGTCAGCACTTGCGGAACCGTCGCGAGAATCAAACAGCATACAGGCAACAGCATTCTTATCATAAGATCGTCGTCTCCTTTACCGGATCGGAGAACTTTGCCCTCGGGAGCAAGCCTCCACTTTCTCCTCGGCTCCGCCGCCCGATGTGCCGATGGGCCTGTATGGGCGGCCCTGCATCAGGCGGTTTTGTTTTTTTCAGTTCTGGATTTGTTTGATCGCGGCGATGACTCGCTTGAACAGTTCATCGCCGTTCCCTTGGTGCCAACGCCAGACCACTACGACGTCGTGTTCAGGATCTATCCAGATCGTGTTTGAGCCGGCGCCAACCGCCGCGAAGCTCGATGCCGGCACGGACGGCCATTGTCTCTTCTTGGTGTTGAGCCACCAAAGAAATCCGTAGTCCGGGCCGAGTGGTCCCGGAGTCGTTGCCATTCGAACCCACTTATCGGAAATTATCTGTTTGTCTCCCCACTTTCCGCGCCGCAAGAAGAGATAACCAAACCGAGCTTCATCGCGGGTGCTGATCCACAAGCCGCCACCCCAACGAGTGCCGCCGCTTACCGAAGTCAGCTTTCTGCCATCAACCATGACGCCGGAGTTGTTGTATCCGTGGTACTGCCACGTCGTGGAAGCTCCTATCGGGCCCATCACGTTTTCCTTGATGACTTCCGGGAGCGGCCGCTTCCACAATCTCAGCAGCGAGAGCGAGAAACGGTTGATCCGCACGTCATTGTATTCATAGAACTCGCCAGGCTCTTTCAATTCGCGAGGCTGGCGGCGCCCATTTCCAAACTGCTCAACGCCGATGAAGTCGTGCGACTTGCCAAACATCGTTCCTTCCCACTCGCTGGTCTGATTGGCGTGGTGCCGCCAGGTGATCAGCGAGTTATGGGGTGAATCGTACCCGCCGTCTGTGATGTAGCGGCGAACCGGATCGTCGACGCTCTTGATAATTCCTCGATCAATGGTCAGACCTAACACCGTAGACAAGAAACTCTTCGCAACGCTGTAAGTGGGATCGATGCGCTCGGTGTCGCCCCATTCGGCGACGATGTATCCGTGTCGAAGAACGATGCCGTTGGTTTCCCCGCGCTCTTTCGGCATTGGGCCGAGCAGCGCGCCAAAGGTCTGAACCTGTGTCGAGAAGTCGCGGGGCATCTTCGACTCCTGGGTCTTGGCAAAGGCAACTGCTTGTTCGAGCAGCGCGGGATCGAAGCCGGCTTCTGCGGGCGGCTTGCGCTGCCAGGCATTGCCGGGAGCCGGATAATATGGCGGAGACTGAGCAGGCTTTTGTGCAACTGCCAGGTTTGCGACCAGCGCGAGTGCCAACGCTGCAATGATCCAGATTCTTCTCATGCTTAGCCTCCTCAACGTGTGTGATTGGCGGTCTAGCGGAATGCGAAGTTATCGCTAATTTATGGAGCTTGTAAAGCGAATCAGGGTTGGTAAGGAAACGAATCGAAGCGGATGAGTCCTGGCCATTGAGGGTTACGACCATCTAAGCCAGTGAAACTCCGGGCGGAGGGCAACAAATGAATTAGAGATAGGCTATTTTCAGGCTTCCACGTTGACTCTCGCAATCGCAGTAAGTGCCGACCAGCTTATGGTTGTGACCTGTTGCCGGGCGCGTAATAACCCTGCCTCGCGCGAAGCCGAAGATCGGTCCGCGTTCGCGCTCGCACGCTGATCTTTCTGAATCCGCCATCCGCGCGCTCATCCGTCGAGTAGTATCCCAGCAGATATTGAGCTTGAAGCTCCTCGGCGATTTGGCGGAACACCGCTTCCAGATCGGTGATCTTTTCAGGAACGAAGGCCTTTCCGCCGGTCTGTAATGACATTGACTCCATGAAGCTTTGTCCCTTGACACTTACCTGGTTCAAGTTCATTGCTGAACCGCTCGGGTTGATTGCGTAAAAGAGGCAATCGTTTTTTTGCAACTCTCGAAGCGCGTCGTTTAGCTTATTGCGCTCGCTGTAGTTCTCCTCACCGTCCGAGATGACGATAAGCACGCGTCTGCTCCCTGGTTCTGCGACCTTGCCGAGGTAGAGCGCGGCTTCAACCACAGTGTCGAAGAACGCCGTAGGTTCCTTTACCGATTCCAACGTCATCAAACCGGAGATCGCCTCTTGGGTGCTGAAAGTTCGAGGGCGCACTAACTTTGGAATGACGCCGATCGAAAAGATCGACACCGAATCGGAAGGCTTGAGCACCTCTTTAATGAAGCGCACCGCAGATTGCTGTTCGAAACTGAACTGCCCGTGAATGCTGCCCGACACATCAAACAGAAGAGCGATCTCGGTGGCAACCTTTCCCGGCTCGCCCAACGAGACTATTGTCTGCGTTCGCCCTTCTTCTTCCAAAACGAAATCCTCGGCCTTCATATCTCGAACGGGTTTCCCCGCCGGGTCAGACGCCGACAGCGGCACCAGGACAAGTCGCGAAGTCAAACGAATGGCGTCGTCCTGTTCCTGTGCCGGTTTTGAAGCGGGCTTGGCTTGCGTCGATTGAGCTGCGGTAATTCTCAGACCGGTTGCCGACACCGCCAGAATTGCTATCAGCGCCCGAACTGCGGTTCGGGATAACAAACGCACGGTACCTCCTTCCCACTGTTTCCGCGGGTCGGTGCAATTCGATTTCCGACAATTGAATTGGCCGCTGATCGGTGCCCTAGGCGGCAGGCTCGCCGATCTGGGGAATGAGCTGTGGTGATCAGCGCGACGGCGAGTCCTATGCATTCGAGGCGTGCCCGCAACCCGAAGCCCGGTTACCATCCGATCCAGCAGATCGTGATGGCTGCGACGCTTAGTAATTGCGACCACGCCTCTTCGTCAGCGCCTCGTAGGCTCGGTCTATCGACTCGACCCCTCGGGACGATTGACGTTTACCGGAGTCGTGAGTCCTTTGCTAACAAGGATCGAAACTTCGGCTCTTCTGTTCTGCTTGCGCCCGTCGCGCGTGGTGTTGTCTGCGATAGGCATCGCTTCGCCGTATCCAAACGGAAGCACGATTCGCCGTAGCGGGATATCGTGGTTCTCAGCCAGATAATGCATGACCGCTTCGGCGCGGCGCTGGCTGAGCACGCGATTCGAGTTTTCAGCGCCATCCGCCGACGCGAATCCCCGCACCTCGATTACGAATCCCTTCTCGTTCTTTGCTTGAGCAGCGATACTGTCAAGCTGGGCTTTCGCATCAGCAGACAGCACTGCGCTGCCGACTCTGAAGTTTATGCTTTCGCTCTTTCGCATTTCATAGTCATCCAGCGAGGAGATCCGGTCGTTAGTTTTGTTGACACCCTCGACAGCGACGTCCGCTGTTTGTTGCGCCGCCGCGGCGCCTCCCTTGGCGAGATTGGCAACCTGGCTCAACTCGTCAAGCTGTCCCGACAGGCGCTGCGCATTCTGCTCGGTCCGGGTGACACGCTCCTCGGCCTCACCAAGCCGGTTTTCGACCGGTACGACGGTTGAATCGACCGCCTGGGCTACTCTAAGATCGTCATCCGCAAGCTTGATCTTGTCAGCGACTAGAGCGCCGGATGAATCTCCGCGTCCCTCGACTTCGACATACAGACCTCGGACCAACTGAGCTGAAGCGTACTTTTTGCCGCCGCGAAACGGATTACCCTTCTTCTCTTCGATTTTCGCGTTCGAGGCAAGGCGCACAGTCACTTCTGACCCGGTCTGATCGCGCAATCTGAAGCCCTGGTCCTCTCGCTTGAGGATCATACCTTTTATTTTCATCTTCGCGCCGGACGTGATCTGCATATTGCTTGAGCCGGCGTTTTGTTGTGCAGCTACGGGGACGACAAGGGCGACTAATAACACCACGAGGGGTCTGAGCATCGACAGTTTTTTCATAACATCCTCCTACAGCCGGAAGGCTGAGATTCGATTCGAATGAATTTGAAGTCCAGACTCGGTTCATTGATGAGTGGGAGCCGAGCCCGGCCTATGAGAGTTTGATTTGGATGCGGTTCAAGGATTACGGCAGAGTCACGGGGAGAGCGGGGAACGCGATCGGCGGCCCCTGCTTTACTAAGACGCACGCAACGGACAGGGAGCAAAGTCGACGAAAGTTGTCCGGCCTCTAACCTAATCATCCGCAGTAATGAAGTGCAACCCACGTGCAATCAACGCGAAAGTCTATGAGCCGCGGAATTTGCAGAATTGGCTATGTATCGAGTCGATAGATAACGGTGACTGTGTATATTTTTCCGCATCAAGTAGAAGAAATGAACTACTTCAATACGCGAGAACGAGCGCATGAGTCAGTGTTAAGCCGAGGACTTCCATCAACCTCACATGGGATCCGCTGAGTTCAACGAACGGAATGACCCGGGCCAGTCCCGGTTCCATCGCATTGTTTGCCTCAGCATGCGCGGCAATCGCGCGAGAGGGAAACAGGATAATGTAGACCTTTGAACGCTCGTTAAGTTCAGCATTCCTTTTGGGGGGAGGCTTATGGATCGGTATCATAAATCTCGACAAAGAGTATCGATGCTGATACCATTTCGCTGTTCGAAGTGGTGGCGCAGCAGCCGCCGCAAAGTTTGGTTTCAGGAGCGCGTCTTCTCTGTTCGGAATTGTCTGCCAGCTTCTACTGCTCGACTTCTGCCGGATAGCCAAAACGAGTTCCTTCTAACACAGTTTCGTTAGAAACTCAGGAGAGACAATGAGAATATTCGTTGGAAACCTGTCGTATCAGACGACTGAGGATCAGCTCACAGATCTGTTTTCAGAAGCGGGTCAAGTCGAGTCGGCCACCATTGTCACCGATCGCGACACTGGACGCTCGCGCGGCTTTGCCTTCATCGAGATGGACAAGGACGCAGCGGCAGCGGCCATCGAAAAGTTCAACGGAGTTGAGCTGAACGGCCGAACCATCAACGTGAATGAAGCGCGGCCGCGACCCGAGCGGAACTTTGGCGGCGGCGGCGGCAGAGGAGGCGGGGGAGGTTACGGCGGAGGACGCGGGCAGCGTCGCGAGCCTCGCTGGTAATCAGCCATCTCGCAGATCAAAAACAAAGGCCGGGCGTTCACCCGGCCTTTCTGTATGGACCGACCGCACTGGATGCCGCTTGCCGCTCCGATCCTGAGCTTCCACGCTACAATCACATATTTACAAAACGCATCATCGCCTCTGGATATCGCGTACCCGCGGCGACTCCTTTCGGCGCGAGTTCATCGATCCGAGCCAGGTCCTGCGCGGTGAGCTCGACCTCCGACGCCGCTGCGTTCTCATCGAGGTATCTGCGCCGCTTGGTCCCAGGAATCGGCACTATGTCTTCCCGTTGAGCCAACACCCACGCAAGCGCAAGTTGACTCGGAGTGATGTCCTTCTCCTGAGCCATTTGAGCCACCCGATCAACCAGAGCAAGGTTTTTTGAGAAGTTCTCTCCCTGAAACCTGGGTGAGTAACGCCGGAAATCGTCGGCCGCGAGATCGTCGAGGCTCTTTATCTGGCCAGTCAAGAAGCCGCGGCCGAGCGGGCTGTACGCTACAAAACCGATTCCCAGCTGTTGCACCGTAGCGAGAATCTCATCTTCCGGATCTCGGCTCCAAAGCGAATACTCGGTTTGAAGTGCGCTGATCGGATGTGTCGCGTGTGCGCGGCGAATTGTCTGCGAGCTCGCCTCACTCAACCCCAAAAAACGCACTTTTCCCGCCTGAACAAGTTCCGCCATTGCGCCGACCGTATCTTCGATCGGGACATTGGCGTCGACTCGGTGTTGGTAGTAGAGATCGATACAGTCGATCCCCAGCCTCTTCAGTGAGCCTTCGCAGGCTTCTCGTACGTACTCAGGACGACCGTCGATCGTTCTGACCGCCGGATTCGCCGGATCGCGCCGGATGGCGAATTTGGTAGCGATGATAACCTCGTCGCGGCGTGTTCGGAACGTTTTGCCAAGCAACTCTTCGTTTTTGTAGGGGCCATACGCGTCAGACGTGTCGAAGAAGTTTATGTCGAGTTCGAGCGCTCGGTTCAGCGTTGCGATCGATTCGGCTTCGTCGGTCGCTCCATAGAATTCAGACATGCCCATGCAGCCAAGGCCCTGTTCCGACACAACAAGACCCTGGGTCCCGAGTTTTCGTTTCTTCACATTTCTCCTTTGTCTGAGTTCGTAGTAGGCCTTCAGAAGCTCCTAACCGGCTTTGAAAGTGCTCCCTCTACAAACGCTTGAAGGCCGGGCTACGAACCTTTCATCGCGCGGCCTTGCTCATCATCGCATCACGCTTTGCTTTGAACTCTGTGCCCGGTTTCCATTCCGGGTATCCGCGGGTGTTTGCGACCCGATAACCGACCGTCATCAGCAAGCGCAAATCCTCGGCCGCGCCTGACAGATCCCAGTCGGGCTTAATTTCGTCCGAAGGTTTGTGGTAATCGTGTTCGGTGTATTCATCGCGTTTCTGTCGGCCCCAACCTGCCGGCTTGCCGATGAAATCTATTCCGTCATTTGGGTCAAGCGCCGGCACCCCGACCTTTGCGAAGTTGAAGTGGTCGGATCGATAGTAGAAGCCCTTCTCGGGTTCAGGGTCCGGTCTCAAAACGCGCTTCTTCTCCGCCGCGGCCTGGCGCAACACATCGTCCAGGGTCGAGTTGCCCAACCCGACGACGGTTAAGTCGCGAGTCGGTCCCCACTGATTCAAACCATCCATATTGATATTGGCGACGGTCTTCTCCAGCGGATAAATCGGGTTCTCGGCATAATACTTCGAGCCGATAAGCCCTTTCTCTTCCGCAGTGACGGCCAGCAATAGTATCGAGCGTGCAGGCGGCTTTGGCAGTGCCTTAAATGCCCTCCCGATCTCGATCAGCCCCGCGCAGCCCGACGCGTTATCCAGCGCGCCGTTGTAAATCTTATCGCCTTTCTCGTTGGGCAAGCCTATCCCGAGGTGGTCCCAATGTGCCGTGTAGATTACGTACTCGTCCTTGAGTTTCGGGTCGGATCCTTCGATCTTTGCGACTACATTGTGTGAATCAATGAAGCGAATTTTCTGTTCGAGATCGAGCTTGGCGTGCGCCTTCAACGCAACCGGTTTGAAGTCCTTTCGGAGGGCCGCTTTCTTCAACGTATCGAAGGGAAGCCCAAGCAGGCCAAACAACTCGCGCGTTTTGTCGTTGCTGATCCAGCCTTCGACATTTGCGCGTGACATGTTCTTGTCTTTGGCTACCAGGTCGAAGTTCTCGATGGTAAAGCTCCCCCTGGGCACCTCCCACGGATAACCGGCGGGGACCGTTTCGTGAACAACCAGTACCCCTGCTGCGCCCTTTTGGGCCGCGATCTCAAACTTGTAGGTCCATCTGCCGTAGTAGGTCATCGCTCGACCCTTGAACATTTTCTCGTCGAGCTTGGCCGGATTTTTCGGATCAGGCACCGGCGGATCGTTGACGAGCATTATCAGGAGCTTGCCGCTCACGTCCATGCCTTTGTAGTCGTCCCATCCGTACTCCGGCGCGACGACCCCGTACCCGACGAAAACAATGTCTGCGTCGAAGCCGGTCTTGTCGACCACGCGCACAGTCCGGGCCACAAAATCATCTCCAAACTTGAGCTTCAGATCTTTACCCGCGGCTTTTACCTTCATCTCGGCGTCTTGTTTGGTAGCAATTCCTACAAGCGGTACCTTGTGAAAATAGGTGCCGTCGGTGTTGCCGGGGCCCAGGCCAATCTGCTTGAACTGATCGGCAAGGTAATTTATCGAAAGCTCTTCACCGTGTGTCCCCGGACCGCGCCCCTCGAACTGATCCGAAGCGAGTACCTTTATGTGGTTCATAAGGCTGGCCGGTGTTATCACGTCGAGCGCGGATTGTGGCGGTCCAAGAGATGTCGCTTTGGACGTCGCCTTCCTTTGCGCGACGCCGGCTAAAGCGAGCGCGACAATGATAAGGACCGGGCAAACCGAGATCGCGAATCGTTTCATCTTATGATTCCTCCACTTGAAATTTAACCGTCTGAACGCCGGATTCGCAAAGCGTAGTTGTGATCGAACGTATCCAGTCGCAGCGGTCTACCGATTTGCGCTGGTTGAGATCGCATTGAACAAGAAAGGAAACGTAGCGATGCTCTGGCCGCGATACTGAGGCCGAAAGGCAAACATTACCACTCGACCTTTGCCTCGTTTTACTTCCACGAGAGCGCCTTTGGTTGCGATCTTCTCGGCGCCCAGGAGCCAGCCCGACAGCAGCACCTCATTCGCGCCGGCGAATCGTGCGATGACGCGTGCGTCGTCGCTCGTTGCTTCAAAGGCGAGAGAACCTTCGACCCAGGCGATGCCTTCATTGCGGGATGAGTCGAGCATTGGCACGCCGTGAGTGAGCGGACTGGTTGTATCGACCGTGATCTTGAGGATCGAGCCTGGGCAGTAGAAGTCTTTCGCTGCCACTCCCTCCAGTAGGTTCCTCACCGGGACGCCGAGCCTTGCGATTGCGAACTGCGAAGCTTCGTTGAGCGTAATGAGAGTTCCTCCTTCCTCGATGAACTTCTTGAGGGCCGCCACTCCGGCATCGCCAATGCCACCCGCGAATTCGGCGGGGTAGCGGTCTTTCGACATTCCGTTGAATATCTGCTGGGAGCTCTGACCCGGTAGGATGATGCAATCAAGCTGAGTCCGGAGATTGCCACCGCGAACATCGGCGTCCATCAGGGACGAGTACGATAACTTAAAACCAAGCTTTTCCGGCTGGTGGTGGTATTGATCGAATAACCACCGAGTCCAGCCTTCATCCATCGAGGCCGAGTAACTCTTATACAGCCCCACGCGTATTTGTCCTGGATTTAAGACGTCATCACTGTGGTTGGAGCCATACTTCGATAGCTTCGGCAAGCTAAACTCAGAGTCAACTTGAACGACGTCTACGCCCATCAACAGAGGTAGCGTGTGCGCAGTCACATCGTAAGGCCGGCGTGGCGGACCACCAGGGTATTCTCGCAAATCAGGATATCGTTGCCGCTCCAGCAATGTCTTGGCGAATGCCCCGTAGGGTTGCTGCATCAAAATAATCTTTGTGCCTGCGGGGTATGATTTGCCATCGGCGATAAACTGCTCTCCGGCTTCTTTCATTTCCACGCCGCCTCGATTCAGGATACCTGTAACCCGGCGCATTCCTTCTTCTCTCCACCGGGTCCAACGGGGTGGCCGGATCAGGAACGCGAACGGCTCGCCAGGTTTGCGTTCGCGCACTGCGTCTTTTCCGACTCTGTAGAAGTCTCGCACCCATCGCTCGCGATAGCGCGCCGCGTTTCGCATCAAGGCGAACGCGCCCGATTGCATATAATCGACTATGTTGGACAGCTTCCATTCTCCGCCCGGCCATACCAGAGGAAAGTTCGCACTTCGCACCTTCGGGTCCACTCCGATTTGAGGAGTCAGCTTTTCAAATGGAATGTTTGTCGGCGACGCGATTCGTGCGGACGCAGTCTCACTGAGAATTCTTATGCCGCCGTGATAGTGCTGATACGCACGAGCCGGGGTCCACGCGTCGTAGACACCGTTGGTCACCACTCCGGTTTTGCCTTCCGCAATTAGTTCCCACGCCATCGACGAACCCATGAAGTTCACACCAGCTTGAATGATCGGCGGCACGTTAGGTTCCCACGGCTCGACGTAGGGCGGGAGGAAGAAGCGAGAGCCGGTGTCGCCTTGCTGATGAATGTCGTGGACGATCTGCGGGTGCCAGACGTTGTGGACCTTGTCGATTGTGAGCTGTGTCTCAACCTGTGTGAATGCATACCAATCGCGGTTGTTGTCGTGTCCGGTATAGTGATGATAAAGCTCTGGCGGACTGGTGCCTTCGGCGGGCGTGCCGAGCGTCTTATCGTACCAGTTCTTTACGATGTCCACGCCGTCCGGGTTGAGCGACGGCACCAGCAGCACAATACAGCGGTCGAGAATCTCACGGGTCTCCGGCGAATCATCAGAGGCGAGTTTGTATGCGATGTTCATCGAAACTAAGTTGGCCCCCACTTCAGTCGAGTGAATGCCGCAGGTAATCAGCACGATAGCTCGGCCTTCGGCGATCAGCTTCCCAGCTTCGGCGTCATTGCTGTTGATGGTGCGTGGGTCCGCGAGCTTTTGTTGAATCTCTTTGAAGCGTTCAAGCCTGGCCAGGTTCGCAGGAGATGAAATAGTCGCGAGCACAAAAGGCCGCCCAAGGGTTGTCTTCCCTAGTTCCTTAAGCATGACGCGATCGCCCGCGTCATCGAGCTTTTTGAAGTACTGAACAAACTGCGCCCATGAAGCCAGCTTGCGGTCATCGCCGGGGGTGAACCCAATTACGTCGTGAGGGGAGGGAACGCGGACAAGCGGTGTTCGCAATTGCCGCGAGCGCTGCGGAACGCGGGCTCCTGGCGCCGAAGAATACAAAGCCAGAGAAAGGATGAGTAGCGCCGGGATCGATCTAATGCAATTCAAGCGCTGTCCGAGCGACATGATGGTTTCCAACAGACTCCTTCAAATTGCCGGCCCATCCAGCAAATGAACACGGATTATCAATCCGGCCGTAATGTGCAAAGCGAAATCGTGATGGGCGGCGCGCCGGTGCACCTATTCAGTCGTTCGATAGAATATGGCGCCGCCGCCAACTGCCCAGACGTGCGAGCCGTCAGCCCCGCCAAGTCTCGACATCGCGACATCCTGTTCGAACACCCTTGGCTCGCTCAACCACGAGCGGCCGCCGTCAATGGTGTGATTGATGTAGGGGCCCTGGTCGGTCAACACCCATCCCTCATTCGGGCTCAAGAAGAAAACATCCCGGACTCCGGCACCGTTAACGATCCATTGCCTGCGCCAGGCCGCGCCTCCATTTATCGTCACAAGCATTCGTCCGGCGGCTTCCTCCGCGCCCGTCGCCGCCGCGAAGCCGTGCTCCCGGTCGATGAAGTGAATCCCACGAATCGCAAATTGTTTCGATCCCTCGGACGAAGGATCGATCGGGCCATCACTCGCCTCTATTTCGGTCCGCTGCGAATCCCATGTTCGCCCGCCGTCTGTCGTGTTGTAGATCCTGCCTTTCGAGCCCGACACCCAACCAGTCGTTTTGTCAGTAAAGAACACCCGGTAAAGCGAGATTGGAAAATTGTATTGAGAATGCCAGGTGCGGCCGCCGTCGTTGGTTGCCAGGATGGCGCTCGGTCCTCCGATGCCTTCCTCCTCGCCCGGAGGAGGGGTCGCGCCCCCGACCCATCCGTTGTCGGCGTCGACGAAGAAGACGGTGGTCGGTACTTCTTTGTATCCGATCCTGCTCAGGGCCCAGGAGGAACCGCCGTCGGTGGTACGAAGCACGACGCCGTCTTCCCCGGAATCGACCCCGACAACCCATCCAACCTCGGGGCTTATGAAGTGGATTGAGTTAAGGGTAGGAATCGAGACTCCGGGCAGTTCGATCTGGGTCTCGCGCCAGGTCTGTCCACCGGCAGTTGTTGGAACAATCACCCCGACTCTTTCTTCGGCCTTTGGGTTAGGCATGTCACAGCAGACAAACACAACACTCGG
>JBASRM010000693.1:0-3692 GCA_049273835.1 Blastocatellia bacterium
AAATCAACCGGCCGCGGACCGATCGCGTCCCCGCCCGGTAACGGCACCCGCGCTTCGCCCGCCCGGTGCACCAGCACTTCATTCGCCATTCGATAGCTGACCAGATCGGCGACGGTGATAATTTTGACGCCGTGATAACGAGCGAATTCACGCAGCTCGGGCAGGCGTGACATCGTGCCGTCATCATTCATCACTTCACAGATCACGCCCGCGGGCATCAGCCCCGCGATCCGGGCGAGGTCCATCACCGCTTCAGTCTGACCGGGACGCACCAGCACGCCGCCGTTGCGCGCGCGAAGCGGAAAAATGTGGCCCGGACGAGCAAGGTCCGAAGGCCTGGTTCGCGGATCAACCGCAACCTGAATCGTTGTAGCCCTGTCGGCAGCAGATATACCAGTCGTCACGCCTCGCCTCGCCTCGATAGAGACGCAAAAAGCCGTGCCCCGCGTTGCCGTGTTGTCGGACTCGGAAACCTGTAACGGTATTTGAAGCTCGTCCAGCCGCTCCTCGGTCAGCGAAAGGCAAATCAGCCCACGACCATAGCGGGCCATGAAGTTGATTATCTCGGGAGTTACCTTTTCGGCCGGGCAGGCCAGGTCGCCTTCGTTCTCGCGATCTTCATCGTCCACGATGATGATCATTCGTCCCGAGCGAAACTCCTCGGCGGCCTCTTCAATAGTCGCAAATGGCATAGACGCTCCAGAGTGTGGTCAGTTCGTCTTAATATCCGCGCTTAATCAAGTACTCGAGTGTCAACGTGGTATCAGCAGCAGCCGGTTGGTCACCGTGAAGCAACAACCGCTCTACATACTTAGCAAGCACGTCTACTTCAATGTTGACTCGGTCGCCGTTCTTAAGATCGCGAAGGCTCGTTTCGCGCCAGGTGTGCGGTATGATCGCGACTTCAAACCAGTCATCGCCAAGCCCAGCTATCGTCAAGCTGATCCCGTCAACGGTTATCGATCCTTTCATCGCGATGTAGCGGCCAAGCTCGCGCGCGCACCTGAAACGCATGCGATATGCGTTGCCTTCGGGAGTGACCGACAGAAGCTCGCCGGTGCCATCAACGTGGCCTTGAACCATGTGGCCGCCCAACCGCTCGCCCACCGCAAGCGCTCTCTCCAGGTTTACACCCCTGCCCAGTCGCAACTCGCCCAGCGTCGATCGCGTGAGCGTCTCAAGCGAAGCCTCGGCGCTAAAGAAGTCGTCGCCCATTTCAATCACCGTCAGATCAACGCCATTTATTGATATCGAATCTCCGATGCGAGTTCCCTCCAGGACCTTGCTCGCTTCGATCATTAGAAAGGCGCCGTCACCACGCCTTTGCAGGCGGCGCACACGCCCCACTTCGATTATCAGTCCAGTGAAGATTCCCATCGTTGGTTCAGGATGCGAGGTGGTTGCTCGATCCGTCAACCCCGTGAATGCGCCAACGCCGGGGTGATAAACAGGTGAGCCTGGTATCAATTCGTCTCCGCCGCGAGAACTATTTCAAGCCGTCCAATTGGTGCGCATTTAGTCTAGCTTCGCCCCCTGACAATTTCAAGCACACGCTCAATCACAAGATCCAGCGGCATATCCGACGTATCGATAAAGACGGCGTCCTGGGCCTTCACCAGCGGCGTTGCGCAGCGCTCCCGGTCGCGGCGGTCGCGGTCTTCAAGCTCGCGGCGGATCTGCTCGACTGTGACTGCTCTTCCGCGGCCGCGCTCTTCTTCGCATCGCCTGCGGGCCCTGACCTCCAGTGAACCGTCCAGAAACAGTTTCACTTCTGCATCCGGAAACACCTTCGTTCCTATGTCGCGGCCGTCCATCACAACGCCGCCGGCTCGAGCCATTTCTCGCAGCTTCTCGATTACGGCTTCGCGGACTTCCGGGATTGCCGCGACCACCGACGAGGCGTGGCTCGCCTCGGGTCGACGAATCTCGTCGCTGACATCGCGGCCGTCGAGATAAATGCGCAGTTGATCGGGCTCGCCCTCGAGCCTGATTCCAGCGGCCCGCGCCAGCCGCGCAACCGCAACGGAGTCTTCGAGTCGTGTTTTTGTATCGATAGCTCTCAAGGCCACTGCGCGATAAACCGCTCCCGAGTCGACGTACTGATATCCAAGCCGAAGCGCGATTGCTTTACCGACCGTGCTTTTGCCCGATCCCGATGGGCCGTCGATTGCAATAACAAGCATAGTCATTTAATGGAAGCTTATAAGCGGGTCTGTTTGGTCTCACTGATTGCAATGCAGCATCATCTCCGGAGCCGCGAGTCTAAGCGGCGCCATTATCCAACCGCCTCACGAATCACGCCAAGAGCCAACTCGCAATCCGAGCGAGTGACATCTTTGTGCGTGACCATTCGCATCTCGCGCGGGTTGATGCCGTTCGCGAGCACGCCGCGCTGTTTGAGCCTTGCCGAGAATTCCGACGTGGCTTGACCGGTATCGGCCATGTCAAAAACCAGGATGTTGGTTTGCACCCGCTCGGGATCGATTCTGACGCCTCGAATCTCCGCAAGCCCTTTGGCAAGAAATTGAGCGTTGGCGTGGTCCTCCTCCAGCCGGCCGGTCATCTTTTCGAGAGCGACTAATCCGGCAGCAGCCAGAACACCAACTTGACGCATTCCCCCTCCGAGCATTCTGCGAACCGGGACCGCGCGGCCGATGAACTCGCGTGAGCCCAGGATCATCGAGCCAACCGGCGCGCCGAGCCCCTTCGATAAACAAAACATCACCGTATCAAACAACGCGGTGATTTCGGCCACATCCCTCTTGAGCACTATCGCGGCGTTAAAGATTCGTGCTCCGTCCAGATGAACAGGCAACCCTGCTCGGTGCGCGCGCTCTGCGATGTCCTGCATCTTCTCGAATGTCATCACGGTTCCCCCGGCGAGGTTCTGAGTATTCTCGACCGCGATGAGTCCGGTCTGCGCAAAGTATGAGCTTCGAGGCCTGATCGCGGCCTCAATTGATTCCCAGTCCATCACTCCTTCGGGGCAAGCGATCGGATGCGCAAGCGCGCCGCTGATTACGGCCATGCCGGCCATCTCCAGGTTATACATGTGACTTCGCTCTTCGATTATCACCTCTTGACCGGGCTGAGTGTGAAGCCTTACGCAAATTTGATTGCCCATACTTCCGGAGGGCACGAACAACGCCGCTTCCTTTTCAAAAATCTCGGCGGCCCGTTCCTGCAGACGCTGCGCGGTCGGGTCTTCGCCATAAACGTCATCCCCCACCTGCGCATTCGCCATCGCTTGGCGCATTTCGTCGGTGGGTTTGGTCACGGTGTCGCTGCGCAGATCGATATAGTTCACGGTAAATTCCTGGAATTGTGCATGTCGGCAGTCGAAGAGAATATGCTAAACGCTGTTCAATCCTCAAGCAGACCGAAGTTTACAAACTGACCCACTACCCCAACTACCGAAGTTTAAGAGTGAGCGCTTCACGTTTTTTGCGCATACCCAGGCTGATAGGGCTGCGTTCCTTACAGCCTACCGGAACGCCCGCCGCCCGAGAGATACCCACGCGCGCCAGCGGTGGGTAACTCACGTTCCAACCTACACAGCCCAGCGCCGGAAACTCAGGATGCCCACGCGCGTCAGCGCTGGGTAACTCACGTTCCAACCTACACAGCCCAGCGCCGGAAACTCAGGATGCCCACGCGCGCCAGCGGTGGGTAACTCACGTTCCAACCTACAC
>JBASRM010000706.1:0-18092 GCA_049273835.1 Blastocatellia bacterium
TCGAAGTTGATTATCTCGTCCCAGAACTCCGAGCCAAACAGGATGACCGGCATTGTTTTGTTGGGTTTTTTGGTTTGAATGAGCGTCAGAACTTCGAACAGCTCGTCCATTGTGCCAAAGCCTCCCGGAAATACGACCAATGCCTTCGCGGGATAAACAAACCAAAATTTGCGCATGAAAAAATAGTGGAAGTTAAAAATCAACTCGCGCGAAACGAATTGATTCACTTCCTGTTCAAGCGGCAACTGAATGTTGAGCCCGATCGTCTGGCCGCGCGCGAGGGAGGCGCCGCGATTGGCGGCTTCCATCATTCCGCGTGACCCGCCCGAACAGACGATGAAATGATGACTGCCGGTCAGACCTTTCGACCATTCAGTCACTCTTCGCGCAAGCTCCATCGCGTCGTTGTAGTAGCGCGCAAGCTTTATCGATTGTTCCGCGTGTGCCAGTTTCGCTTGAACCTCGATCGAAGTCTCCTCACCTGGCTCTAATCCCTCCTTTACCAATTCAAGTTCTCTGGCTGCTTGCTCGGGCGGTACCGAGCGGGCTGAGCCGAAAAAAACTATTGTGTCGCGGATGCGATGCCTGCGCAGACGAGTCGCGGGCTCGAGGTACTCTGATAATATCCTAATTACGCGCGCTTCCTGGCTTTTTAGAAACTCAGGGTTGAGATATGAAAGCGGCGGAGAGTTGGGTTGATTGGGTTGGGACATCTTTCATTTGAAAGGCGGGCAACCGCGAGCTTATTTGCCTCGAACGGTCACCTACGATTCATCTTTGCTACGAACTAACTTTCCAGATTTCATTTAGAAGGTTCCACGCGAGCACCAGCCCGAATAGCACGCTGAAAACTCCCGCAAATAGCCTTATGCCGCCGTTGACGAGGGAGAAGCGCTGTGCAGAGACCGCGAAGGGCAGGCCGATCATCGCGCTCATCAAAAGCATTCCCCCAACCGACCCGAGGCCAAACACAGCGATATAGACGAGGCCGAGCGCTACTGATGGAATGGTTGTCAGGACGGCAAGCGTGAGTGCTGCGCTTCCGGCGACACCGTGCACCATCCCTACCAGGAATGGGCGCCGCCCCAGACGCAATATGCGGTGCCTGTGCATATGCTCGTCGCGAGTGTGCACATGAATGTGGGTGTGCGGTGGCGCGGCTTCCTCGTGGGTGTGCGTGTGGGTATGGATCTGCCATCCGCGATCGCGCAGTACCCGCCAAATCGCGCCAGCTCCAAGGGCAATCAGCATGATCGCAACCGGTACTTCCATCCAGGGCGTGATGTGTTCGGGTATAGACGTCCGAAGCATGAGAATAACAAGGCTCACACTCAGCAGGGACGCCGTATGCCCGAGCCCCCAAAAAGTGCCGATCAGTGACGAGCGTGCAACGCTCTTGTGCTCGCTAACGATGGTGGAAACAGCAACCAGGTGATCGGGATCCAGCGCATGTCGTAGTCCCAGTATGAAGCCGAAGGTCAGCGCTGCGGTAATGCTCGAGTCCATATAGAATTGGCTCCGGCAAACTACGATCTTCAACGACGACGGCTGAAGGCCGATGATAACACACCAACCGCTCGGCTTCTACGCCAACGGACGGAACCTCCACAGGGGCGCACTCGCCTTTGCGAAGTTCAACTCGATGTAATTGGGAACGGCATGAAACAGAGTAGGAATACCAGCGCAGCAAGAACGGCCAGGGCGATCCGGGTCGTTCCGAGGGGCTCTTCGTCGATCACCGGTGGATGTCCGACCTTCATGAGGAACAGCAACACCAGGGTCCATAGTAGATAGACCGGTGGTTGATCCAACACAATTGATAGTACTGCCAGTGACCCGCATCCCAGGGCTACAATGCGAGATACCCACTTGTGCATTCGACGCCCAGCTACCGCATAAAGCACGTGGCCGCCATCGAGCTGGCCGACCGGAAAAAGATTCAACGCCGTCACCAGCATGGTTCCCCAGGCGGCCCAATAAATCGGGTTCCATTCTATCCACTTAGGTAGCCCCAGTGCCTCCGAAACAAGGATGAATAACAGAGGATCGTTAAACTGTATGCCTCCGGCGGCAGCGGTCACCGCGCTTGGTGTCGCAGGGGTCGCAAACACCAGGCCGACTATTGCGGCCGGCAACGCGAACGCGAAGCCCGCAAGTGGACCGGCAATTCCGATGTCAAACAGCGCCCGCCTCGACGTGATTGGTTCCTTAATCTTGATCACTGCGCCGAAGGTGCCAAACAACGTGATAGTTGGAGGAGCCGGGATAAAAAACGGCAAAGTTGCTCGAATACCATAGTGGCGGCAGGCGAAGTAGTGGCCCAACTCATGCGCGCCAAGGATCGTCAGCAAGGTGAAAGTAAACAAAAGCCCTTTTGCAAGCGGATCAAGATTGCCCGCTGCGGTTTCTCTTACAACCGCGAAGACCGGAGACAGGAGCGCACTGATCAGCGAAGAGTCGCTTTGCGGCTGAACCGTGAACGCGGCTCCCGTGAGCGTAGTACTAATCGCCGTCGCCAAGAGCAACGTCGAATGTAGCAGCACGCGAGAAGGCGAGAGATCCTGAGCTTGAGCTAGAGTTTGCGCTGGTTGAAATTCGGTGAACAAATAGGGCTGCTCTGTATTCTGCACAGATTCAGAATACAACCCTCGAATACTTGGCTGTCAACCATTGCCAAGTTGTATTCAACCGCTTTTCTGAGGAATGAACTGATGAGCGTTCAAACGGGCACCCTCGGCGAAAAATGAACGCTCATAAGGGGCGGGAAATGAACCAGACCTTCGAACCGACTCGAAACCAGGGTTCGAAGGGGGAAACGTTTGGATTAGCGATCGAGCTTTCGGTGCGCGCAACTCTAAAAACCGGTGGCGGATTCTTATGACTGAAGTTCTTTGCCGGGCTTGAACCGGATGGTCTTACCGGGCGGGATGTCGGTGACTTCTCCGGTCCGCGGATTGCGCCCGACGCCGCGTTTCCTGGGCTTTACGACAAAAACTCCAAAGCCTCGCAGCTCAATTCGCTCTCCGCGCTGCAAAGCGTTCTTCATCGCTTCAAAGAGCGACTCGACCGCAACCTCTGCCTTGATTTTTGGCACCCCAGTCTTGTCGGCAACCTGATTGACTATATCAAGTTTAATCACATTAGCCTCCACCGAGTCTGTGTGTAACTTAGAGTTGATTTAGTGAGGGCTGCATTATAGGAGGCGACTGCAAGGGTGTCAACGCTTAGAAGTTGTGCCACGTGCTCAGTCTGAAGCGACCTTTCAGCTTATCGACCTTCATCGCCGACTCGATTTGCGTTCGCGGGGAAATCGAACTGAGCTCTCATCAAAGGTTCGGACCTCGTACTCGCCAGGATAATGCTAATATCGTTGGCTTACCGCCAGTCGGGTTCCTTTTTGCGGGCCTAGCCGAGCACTCTGCTGCGCACGGAAACCGTTGAAGGCGGCGAACCTGGCTCGCAACAGCTTCGCGAGAGTCGGGCACTTTGATAGACTGTGACGGCAAGTCTTAAGCATCAAAATTATTTGGAATCGGTTTGAGGATCCGCGATGGCAACATCTGAGAGCAAAATCGAAGAAAAACCGAAGGCTGACTCTGCAAGGAAGCTCGCTGAAAAGAACGCTGCCGCTTTTGCGGGCGGCGGGAGCGAGCGCATCGAACGCCAACACGCCTCCGGGAAGATGAGTGCTCGCGAGCGTGTGGAATTCCTTTTGGACGACGGCACCTTCGAAGAGTTCGACCGGTTCAAGAAACACCGCAGCCTGGATTTCGGAATACAAGACCAGCAATATCCGGGTGATGGCGTAATCGCCGGCCACGGATTGATTGCCGGCCGCAGGGTATTTGTCTTCGCTCAGGACTTCACTGTTTTCGGAGGTTCGTTGTCCGAGACTAACGCCGAGAAGATTTGCAAAGTAATGGACATGGCTATGAAGGTCGGCGCGCCGGTGATCGGCCTGAACGATTCGGGAGGAGCACGAATACAAGAGGGGGTCGTTTCGCTTGGAGGTTACGCTGACATTTTCCTCCGCAATACTCTCGCCTCAGGAGTCGTGCCGCAGATATCGGCAATCATGGGACCCTGCGCGGGCGGCGCGGTTTATTCGCCGGCAATCACCGACTTTAACGTGATGGTCAAGACGACCTCATATATGTTTATCACCGGCCCCGATGTGATAAAAACAGTGACGCACGAGGAGGTTAGCAAGGAAGAACTGGGCGGCGCGATGACGCACAATTCGGTTTCGGGAGTGGCTCACTTTGCTGCTGAAAACGATGAAGACTGCTTGAGGACCATCCGCGAGTTGCTCTCTTTCATTCCATCAAACAACCTCGAGGACGCGCCACGGATTTCCACGAGTGACCCGGTGGATCGGACGGACGATCGGCTCGACTCGATCGTCCCGGACTCACCGAACATTCCTTACGACATCCGCGACGTCGTTCACGCGGTTGTTGACGATGGGTATCTGTTCGAAGTTCACGAGCACTACGCGAAGAACATCGTGGTAGGTTTCGCGCGGCTCGCCGGGCGCTCGGTAGGGATTGTTGCGAATCAACCAGCGCACCTCGCCGGAGTGCTTGACATCGACGCTTCAATTAAAGCTGCCCGGTTCGTTCGATTCTGTGACTGTTTCAATATTCCGCTAATTACCTTTGAGGACGTGCCGGGATTTCTTCCGGGAGTCCAGCAGGAACACGCCGGGATAATACGACACGGCGCGAAGCTGTTGTTTGCATTTGCCGAGGCGACTGTGCCCAAGATCACTGTAATAACGCGAAAGGCTTACGGCGGAGCTTATTGCGTGATGGCCAGCAAACACATCCGAGCCGACGTCAACTTCGCTTATCCCACCGCGGAGATCGCTGTTATGGGAGCAGAAGGCGCCGTAGGCATCTTGTATCGGCGCGAGATCGCTCAGGCCGACGACCCGCAATCGGAAGCAACTCGGCGCGCCGATGAGTTCCGCGAAAAATTCGCATCGCCGTATGTAGCTGCGGAACGCGGCTTTATCGACGAAGTGATTGAGCCGCGAATGACTCGTCCAAAATTGATTCGCGCCCTTGAGATGTTGAATGCTAAGCGCGACCAGAACCCGCCAAAAAAGCACGGAAATATTCCGCTGTAGTCATTGGTTACTGGTCATTGGTCAGGGGTCATTTGTTACAGGTCGTTGGGCGGTAAGTAGGGTTTTCTTGGATTGACATGCTTTCTTGGCTTACCTCAACCGCAGCAGCGCTCGGTGTCACGTTTGTCTGGTCTGCGATCCAATTCATTAAGCAGGCTGAAACCCATCATTCAGGAACTTTCCCCGAAGCTGAACGCGTATCTTCGTTCAATCGGCGCTGCACCAAGGACCAATGACGAATGACTAATGACGTTTGTACTTGTATAATCGTGTGGTGCTGAGGAGGATTTAAATGAAGGAATGTCCAACCTGCCGGCGGTTCTTCCCAGACCAGAACAGTTTTTGCAGCTACGATGGGTTGAAGCTTATCCGCTCGGTTCAGAACACCGATGAGCTTCAGGAGGGTCAGGGGCAGCGCCAGATTCCGCCGCCGCCCAATCCCATCCCGCTGCGAGTGACGATAATCGATCAAGGAGATGAAGGTCATCGTTCACGCAAGATTGACGGACTCGCTCTGGATTTCGGGAAACAGGGGATGCGTATTCAGACCGGCACGATTGAGACCGGACAGCTTCACATAATTCGCGATCACACCGTCGCGTTCAAGAACAAGCTTGAAGTCGAGGTCGATTTACCTAATTCGACTGTCCAATACACAGGGTTCGCCGCCTGGTACAGACCTGAAGCCGAGGGCCTATTCTGGGTGGTTGGCGTCTACATTCGCGATATGGCCGCCTCGGACCGCCAGGCGTACGATGAATATCTAAAGTTGCTAACCCGGGGCGCGGACGCAGACAGCCAGAGCGCGCCCGCTTAGTCTTCGTGTCCAGCGGCGGGTACAGGGTGCGCCAAGATTTCTGAAACCACAAACAGCGACCACATCGTTAACCAGTTGTCAGCCCGATGTGGCTTGCGTCGTCAAGGCGATACGTTTCGGACAACTCGCAGGGGGTTTTCAATGAGTAGTGACACGTCAGGCGGGCGCAACTGGCTTGAGCGCTTGAGCAGCAAGATACCAGGCTACAGCGGCTATGTCGATCGCGAGCGGCGTCGGGACATCGATAAGCTTCATCGTGAACATCTGGCCGACCGATTACGCGCGCTTAAATCGCCTTTGACCGAAGTGGTGCGCGAGCTGACAAACGGTGGTCGATTGTTGGAAGTCGGACCAGTCGATGCGGCGGTTAAAAAACTCGATCGTATTGAAAACCGCGTCAGGTTCGCCAGCTACGGTTATTCCGGGTTCTTCGACGTGGTGAAGATCGAGCAGCCGCAGTTGGAGTCCATTTATAAGTTCGATCTTGCGCTGATCGAGCACGTTGACAAGATCGAGGCGAAAGTATCGGAGCTGAAATCTAATGCCGGAACCGCCGATGGGCTTAAGACGGCAAGCGCGTCGCTGACTTCTGAGATCGATCAGACTGATCGTGCCTTCGATGAGCGCTACAAAGCGATTAACAATTTTCAGGAGGGCCAGCCCCCAGGCAAGCCGCTGTTCAGTTAGTTTCTGGATTGCGAGTTGAATGCGTTGGGTGAGACCACAAACCAGGAACCATAAACCAGAAACCACAAACCAGAAACCGCTTTCAAGCCGATGGCAGAACAATGTAGAAACTGTGGCGCTGAGTTGTTCGTCGGGCAACGCTATTGTCGGTCCTGCGGCGGGTCGACTGAACCGTTCTCAGCCGAACAAGCTCCCACTCGAATGATGCCGCCTCAACCTGATGAGTGGGGTGCGCGCAACGCCGCCAGTACTGCGCCGACATCAAGGCCTGAAACGAGCCCGGTTTACGATCCGTCGCAAACTTATCACCCAATCATGCCGCCGATGCCCCCTCAGACTTATCCGCCGTATGTCCCCCCGCCGTCACGCTCGCGTCTGGGTTGGATCCTGGCATTCATAGGCATCGGCTTATTCGCCGCGGTGGTGTTCGCAGTTATGATGATCGCGCGTGTCGGGCGCCGGGCAGCGAGCGAGTTTTCCTCGACGCGGTCTGGTCCGGTAGTGCAACAACCGGGCGAAAGCGCACTGAACGACGCCAGCGCGGAACTTGTCACTAACAGCGGAAACGAGAGTACTCTAACAAAAACGTTTCCGATGACCGACGGCGCGCGCTTCTCAATCAAGAATGTGAACGGCAGCATCAGCATTGAAGCCTGGGACCAGCCGAAGGCTGAGGTTAAAGTGATACGGAGGGGTCCTGATCGGGGCACGCAAGTCTTCTTCACGAACAGCCCTAACAGCGTAACGTTCAGGACCGGGGTGCCCTCCAATAGCGGCAGCCAGGATATCCGTTACGAAGTGAAACTGCCGCGCGATATGGGTCGAGTACAGCTCAGCTCCACAAACGGTTCAATAAAGCTCTCGGATGTGACCGGGCAGATCGTCGCGGAAACTACTAACGGAAATATTGAGCTGACCGATGTGGTAGGGGTGTCTAAGGTTCAAACCACCAACGGCAAGATAATAGCGGTCCTCGAAGAAGCGGCGAAAGATCGGATGGAGTTTACCGCCGTCAATGGCAGGATAGACCTGACGGTCAAATCCAATTTTGACGCCAATCTGGAAGCAACAACTGTTCACGGGAGCATAGATATCGATGATGCCCTGGGCATTCCGGTGCAAAAGGAAATCGTGGGTCGTCATGCCAATGGACAAATAGGATCAGGAGGTCCGACCCTAAAGCTCACAACCGTCAATGGGAGCATAAAGATCACCAAGGAGTGACCGTCAAGGAGAGCTGAGAAATGGCAATTGAAGTCCTGCAATATTTCGATCAATCAGGAACAGAGTTGGTTCATCGCATCCCGGAGAGTGGATCTTCTGATATTAAGCTTGGCGCGCAGTTGATCGTGCAAGAAAACCAGTCTGCTGTATTCTTTCGCGATGGAAAGGGGCTCGATACGTTCGGTCCCGGCCGGCACACACTCACAACCAACAACATCCCGCTGCTTACGCGATTGTTATCGATCCCGTTCGGTGGTACTTCGCCGTTTCAAGCCAGTGTGCTGTTCATAGCGCGCCACACGTTCCAAGATCTGAAGTGGGGAACCAAGGAGCCCATTGCATTTCGAGACACCGAACTTCGAATGGTCCGGCTGCGCGCCTTCGGCAAGTACTCGATGCGAGTAACCGATCCGCAGTTGTTTGCCGGGTCAATCGTCGGCACTCGCGGCATCGTATCGACCGAAGCAATCGGCGCCTTTCTGCGTGACATAGTCGTCGCCCGGCTGAACGATTTGTTGGGCGAAAACCTCAAGACTATCTTCGATCTTCCCGCCTACTACGACGAACTCGCCGCCGGCGTAAAAGCGCGCGTCGCAGATGATTTCTCGAAGCAAGGTCTGGAGCTTGTCGATTTGATTATCTCCGCAATCACTCCACCCGAGGAAGTGCAAAAAATGATCGACGAGCGCACGGGGATGGGCGCAATCGGCGATATGAACGCTTACATGCAGTTCAAAGCGGCACAGGCGCTACCAGATGCCGCCAAGCAAGAAGGCGGAGCGGCAGGGCAGGGAATGGGGCTTGGGCTGGGGATGGGTTATGGGCAAATGATGGCGGGAGCTATCGGTGGGCACCCTCAGGGATCCGGTGCGGCTCAGACACAGACCATACCGTGCACAAAATGCGGAACTCCGAATCCGGTTGGGGCGAAATTCTGCTCGAATTGCGGAGCCACGCAACAATCTCAACCGGCAGCATCTGTAGAATGTCCTTCATGCCACGAGAAAGTGCAGGGTGGCACAAAATTTTGTTCAAGTTGCGGGCAATCCTTCGTGCCGCAGCCTTGCAAGAATTGCCAATCCCCGCTCCAACCGGGTTCCAAGTTTTGCGCCAACTGCGGCACACCGGCGTGATATGACGGCGTCAAAAGAAAGTTGAGCTCATGCGACGCACATCGTGCCTTCTTATCATCCTTCTTTTGTGCGTCGGCGAGGTTCGTCTAAAAGCAAGCGGCTTTTCAATCATAAAAGCATCGGCTCAGCAAGAGCCTCAGGTGACCGGCGTGCGGCTGAAGGGTAAGAAGTTGCTCGTTTTCGGGGGAAACTTCACCGAAGGAGCCGTTGTTTTCATAAACGGCGAAGACACCAGGACCCGCCACGATCCCGAGAATCCCACGGGAATGTTGATCGCAAAGAAGGGCGGTAACCGGATTGCTCCAGATTCCCTTGCGATAGTGGCAGTTCAGAATGACAACGGGACCATGTCCGAGGGTTTCGAGTTCTTCTCCGGACGAACGATCACGTTTGACGATGCGGGAAAGACGATCACTCTCACCGTAGGTGAGAAGTTTCAATTGCTACTCAAACGCTCAAGCTATGAGTGGTCCGTTGGCGCGGTGGATCCGTTTCTTCTGGCCAGGCCCATAAACGAACCGTCGGTTGAGGGCTCGCAGGGGATTTTTCAGTCGTTACTGGCCGGCAAGACGGTGCTCTCGGCGACTGGGGACCTGCCTTGTAGTAAGGCAACCCCACCGTGCCCGGTGCCCACGCTCCTGTTTGAAGTGACATTGATTATCGAATGATCTCGCATTCGTAGACAGTCTCGGCAATAATAATCGAGTGCCGCGCGGTCCCTAATCGCGCGGTTTGTCGTCTTAGGCGGAGCTTGACAATAAAACTCAAGGATGAAGAAACTGTCTGTGTTTTAGGAGGGGCTTTCAAAGGAGAAGATAAATGACAGCATCGAAGCAAACCTATGTGAAAGTACACGACAAACTATACGTCAACGGCCGATGGGTTCAGCCGGCCGGTTCAGGCTTATTGGATGTGATCAACTCAACAACCGAGGAAGTGATGGGACGTATTCCAGACGGTACCCCCGAAGACATCAACCGGGCTGTGGCCGCGGCCCGTTCCGCGTTCGATTCGTGGTCCTCGACGTCGGCGGAGGAGCGCGCCGTGTTTCTGGAACGCATTTCCGCGGGACTCTCGGCACGTAAGAATGAGATCGCTGACCTCATCGCAAGAGAAGTTGGGATGCCTCTTCCGCTCGCGAGTGCTGTTCAGGCCGGTTTGCCGCCAACGGTTATGGGGTCGTACGCAAAGATTGCGCGCGAATTCTCCTTTGAAGAGCAGATAGGAAATTCGTTGGTCGTCCGGGAAGCAGTTGGAGTGGTCGGATGCATCACTCCCTGGAATTATCCACTTCATCAGGTTGTCGCGAAGGTAGCGCCCGCGCTCGCCGCTGGCTGCACTGTTGTACTCAAGCCGAGCGAAGTGGCCCCGCTTACTTCTTTCATTCTCGCCGAGATTATCGACGAAATCGGGTTGCCCGCTGGAGTCTTTAATCTGGTGACCGGACTGGGGCCCGTAGTGGGCGAAGCGCTTGCTTCGCATCCAGATGTCGATATGGTTTCATTCACAGGCTCGACACGGGCTGGAAAGCGGGTGAGCGAACTGGCTTCAAGCACCGTGAAGCGCGTTGCGCTGGAATTAGGGGGAAAGTCCGCGAACATAATTCTCGATGACGCCGACTTCGAGAAAGCCGTCAAGAGTGGTGTTGGTAGTTGCTACTTCAACTCAGGTCAGACCTGCTCGGCGCATACCAGAATGCTTGTTCCCAGGGATCGGCAGGACGAGGCTGTCGGAATTGCGAGGCAGGCCGCCGAGAGCTTTACGCTAGGCGATCCCACCGAAGGAAATGCGAAGCTTGGTCCGCTCGTTTCAGAGGTTCAGCGCGATCGGGTCCGAAGCTACATCCGCAGAGGGGTTGAAGAAGGCGCGACCCTGGTGACCGGTGGACCAGAAGCGCCTGATGGCCTGGACAAGGGTTATTTCGTCAAGCCCACCGTCTTCGCGGACGTGAATAATGATATGACCATCGCCCGCGAAGAGATCTTCGGGCCAGTCCTATCGATCATCCCGTACACGGATGAAGATGACGCGGTGCGTATCGCCAACGACACGATTTACGGGCTCGCCGGCGGTGTATGGTCCGGGGATGTAGAGCGAGCCAAGCGAGTGGCACGCCGTCTGCGCACGGGGCAGGTAGACATCAACGGAGGAAGGTTCAATCCACTTGCGCCGTTTGGCGGTTTCAAGCAATCCGGTAACGGACGAGAGATGGGAAGGTACGGAATGGAGGAGTATCTCGAAGTCAAGTCGCTTCAACTGTAAAAGGACCGATTTATGCTGAGGCTCAAGAACACGCTGACACGCGCGCAGGAAGAATTCAAACCGCTGGAAGGAAACACGGTCAGGATGTATGCGTGCGGGCCGACGGTGTATGACTACGGCCACATCGGTAATTTCAGGACTTTCGTCGCAGTTGACGTGCTGCGCCGTTACTTGAACTACCTCGGCTACAAGGTCCAGCACGTCATGAATATTACGGACGTGGACGACAAAATTATTCGCAATGTGTTGGAATCGGGCAGGACGTTACAAGACTATACCCAGTTTTACACTGAGGAATTCCTAAAAGACTGCGCGGTGCTGAATATCGAGCAACCGGAAGTGACGCCCCGCGCGACCGGGCACATTCCTGAAATGATCGAGTTGATGAATCGTCTCGCGGACGCGGGACACACTTACAGAAGCGACGGTTCGCTCTACTACAGCATCGGCTCGTTCCCGGGCTACGGCAAGCTTTCGGGTTTAAAGCTTGAAGGAAACATCTCAGGAGCCCGAGTTGACGTGGACGAATATGAGAAGGCCGACGCGCGGGATTTTGTCTTATGGAAAGAACCAAAGGACGAAGGCGAGCCTCGCTGGCCTTCCCCATTCGGTGAGGGCCGTCCTGGGTGGCACCTCGAATGCTCGGCGATGTCCATGAAGTACCTGGGTGGATCCTTCGACATCCATTGCGGCGGCGTCGATTTGATCTTCCCTCATCACGAGAACGAAATCGCTCAATCGGAGGGCGCAACTGGAAAGCCGTTTGTTCGTTTCTGGTTTCATGCCGAATTCTTGCTGGTCGAAGGCGAAAAGATGGCCAAATCGAAGGGCAACTACTACACGGTGCGCGACCTGATCGACCGAGGGCATTCGCCGATGGCGATTCGCCTACTGTTGCTTTCAGTCCCATATCGTACTCAGTTGAACTTCACCCTGGACGGACTTGCGGGCCAGAAAGCCGCACTCGACGGGTTGCACAACTTTCGCCGGAGGGCCGCAGAGTTCAAGAGCGAGGCGGTCACTCACCAGCGGGCGCAGGAGTCCATCGCCCGGGCCAGGGACGCCTTCAAAGCAGGAATGGATGATGATCTGAACACTTCGAAGGCTCTTGCAGCGATCTTCGAGCTTCGCCGCGACTTGAACATTGCGATGGATGCTGGCGAATTTGGAACCGACGATGCCAAAGCCGCACTGGAGTTCCTGTCCCGCGTAGACTCTGTGCTGGGCGTACTGGGTGAAGAGCAGTCCGATATGCTCGAACCTGAAATCGAAGCGATCATTGAAGAGCGCAACAACGCGAGACGCAATCGTAACTTTGCCCGCGGGGATGAAATCCGAACGGAATTGGCCGAGAAGGGGATTGTCCTGGAAGATACGCCGCAGGGGACAAAGTGGAAGAGGAAATGAAGATTCGAGCCTGCTCTGATCCAAGCTTCAGACGCGAGCCGTTCTAAGTTCAAGCTCGAGATTGTGCCTTTCGGCAATAAACAATTCACCACTGAAAACGGCCCAGTGGCCAATCGCTAATCCAGAAACCGTTTGATTGGCTTTCTTACCACTCTCGAAGGTGTGCTAATCCGGCGTTGCCAAGGGACGCCGTCTTATTCACACCAGCTGCGGTTCGTGTTGGGCGGCCGCTTTTGGCGCCTCCACCGGAGTCAGCCAACCGAACACGTCTTCCGTCACCCCACCGATTATGTCGAAGAATTGCTTCTGAATCTCGTCGGTGATCGGTCCGCGTCGCCCTGCTCCAACTTGCACCTTATCAACTGAACGGATGGGGGTGATTTCAGCAGCCGTTCCGGTGAAGAAAACTTCGTCGGCGATATATAGCATCTCCCGAGGGATTGCTCGTTCGAGTACAGGTATACCCATCCGTTCACAAATCTTGATAACCGAGTCGCGAGTTATTCCCGGCAACACCGTCGAGTAGAGCGGCGGAGTCATAACCGTGCCGTTCTTTACCAGGAAAACGTTCTCGCCGGATCCCTCGCTGATATAGCCTTCCGGGTCGAGCGCTATTCCCTCGACGTAGCCATTCATCTTTGCTTCCATTTTTATGAGCTGCGAATTCATGTAATTTGCGCCGGCCTTTGCCATTGACGGAAGCGTGTTGGGAGCTATTCGAGTCCAGCTCGATACGCACACATCTACGCCTTGCTCGAGAGCCTCGGGCCCGAGGTACTTGCCCCACTGCCAGGTGCAAATGTAGGTATCGATGGGGCACGGAAAGGGATCGACCCCAAAAGTGCCGTAGCCGCGGATGATGATGGGCCGCAGATAGCATTCACGGTACTCGTTGGCGGTGACGAGCTGGCGGCACGCGTCCACGATTTCGTCGTAAGTGAAGGGGACCTGCATTCGATAGATATGCGCCGAATTAAACAGACGCTCAATATGCGCGTCGAGCCTGAAAATGGCCGAACCGCGCTTGGTATCGTAGCAGCGTATGCCTTCGAAGACCGACGAACCGTAGTTCACCACGTGCGACATCACATGAATTGTCGCTTCCTGCCAGGGGACCAGCTTTCCATTGCGCCACACGATCGCGCCGTGTTCCTGCTCAGTCGCCATATGGATTCTCCTGCCTAAAGGTGTGTTGGTTGGGTGCGGCATCGTACGGCTGCCGCCTTCGGATACTGTCGATGGGTGTCAATAGCACAAAACATCATACGAAGCGGCACCTTGAGGGTCAAGCGAACGCGCTCTTTTTAAGATCAGAGTTTTCTCATTTTGCCTATTGACTTGTTTCAGGCTAGATGGTAATAATTCTCAAGTGATAATTTCCCGCAACAAAGCCGCAACCCGCCGAGGAAGCGAGATTGACGGCTGGTGTAGAGAATTCGAGAAGGTCTGCCGCTCAAGGGGCATTCGAGTTACCGCGCAGCGTCTTGCTGTGTATCGAGTGCTGGCTGAGGATCTCGCTCATCCTACTGCGGAATCGGTTTACCGCCGGTTGGGCAAACAACTGCCCGGCCTATCGCAAGCGACCATCTATCGCACTCTACAGTTTTTGGAGGGCGAAAACCTGATCCGAAGGGTGAGTTCTCCGGGATCAATCGGCCGCTTCGATGCCAACGTCGATCCGCATCAGCATCTTGTTTGCCGCGTCTGTGGGAGCCTGGAGGACGTCTCGGTCCCGGAGCTGCATTCAGCGGCAATACCACGGGTAGCGGGGTTCACGGTGGAAGAGCTGGATATCCGGTTGGTCGGGCGTTGCGAAGCTTGCACCCGCTCGAAGCCCCGGAATGAGCGGCCTAAGCGCGCTCGTGTAAAATGAGCATCTCAAATGAAAGGAATACTAAAATGGCTGAACTAAAGGGTAGTAGGACACATCAAAACTTAAAAGACGCCTTTGCTGGCGAATCGATGGCGAACCGCCGCTATCTGTACTTTGCCAAAGTTGCCGACGTCGAGGGCTATCCGGAGATCGCCGGGAACTTTCGGGACACTGCCGAGGGGGAGACGGGGCACGCCCACGGTCATCTCGACTACTTAAAGAAAGTGGGTGACCCGGCCACGGACCAGCCGTTTGGCGACACTGCGTTGAACCTCAAGTCCGCTGTTCACGGCGAGACTCACGAGTACACCGACATGTATCCGGGTATGGCAAAGGCGGCCCGCGAGGAAGGCTTCGCCGAGATCGCCGATTGGTTCGAAACGCTGGCTAAGGCCGAGAAGTCTCATGCCGGGCGCTTCAGCAATCTACTCAACTCAATCAGCTAACATCGTGGCTGCTGTTCGGATAGCGACCTCATGAAAGGCGTCCTCGGCGGGAGCAGTTCGTAGTCCCGCCTTCGCGGAAGTTCGCAGAGGAAGTTTCGTTGCTAAAGAAACGAACTTCCGACTGAAGGCGGGACTACGAACTTGCTCTCCCGCCGAATTTCCATCCAGGTTCAGACGGGCTTTGAAACAGTGACGACAGACGGAAACATCGGCTACAAACCCACGGATGGGTTGTCTTACGATCCGGTGGAGGATAAGTACTGGCAAGCTGGTGCGCTCGAAAAAGAAATCGAGCGCACCTTCGAGATTTGTCACGGCTGCAGGCTTTGTTTCAAATACTGTGACGCGTTCCCCACGCTGTTCTCGCTTCTCGACAACAAGTACGACGGAAATGTCAGGCGAATCAACCCCGCTGAAACCGAGACCATTATGGACTCGTGTTTTCAGTGCAAGCTCTGCGAAGTGCAATGCCCGTACACCGAACGTGACGGCCACGAGTTCCGGCTGGACTTTCCCAGACTGGTTCATCGGTACGTTGCGCAACGCACGCGCAGCCAGGGGCTAAACCTGCGGGATCGAGTGCTCGAGGATCCTGATCGTGCCGGCGCGATGGCCCGAGCAACCTTCGGGCTTGCCAACGCCGCGAACAAGGTGCGTGTGCATCGAGTGTTTCTTGAAAAAGCACTGGGCATTCATCGCGACAAGCTGCTCCCTGAATTCGCTTCAAGCACTTTTGAAAAATGGGCTGAGCGAACGGGCAAGATTGCGGATAAGCCCGAAGGTGAGGTCGTTCTTTTCCAGACCTGTTATGTGCAGAACAACGAACCTCAGATCGGGCGCGATACCGTTGAAGTCCTGGAAAGAAACCAGGTAGACGTCCGTTGCGCGGCCGGGCTTCAGTGCTGCGGAATGCCCGCCTGGGAGCGCGGCGATCTCGAGACTCTTCGAACGATGGCGAGCGCCAACCTGAAAGTCCTGCTTCCTTTTGTCGAGAAGGGCGCGAAGGTTCTCGCGATTAATCCCACCTGCTCGATGATGATGCGTCGCGAGCACCCGACGCTTGTAGAGCCGGCGGACAGACCAGCGGCGGAGAGAGTGGCTGCATCGGTGATGGACCCCAGCGAATTTCTCTGGTCGATACGAAATGAGCCGCGTTTCAACGCTAACTTCCGCAGCACGCCGGGCGCGACGGTTGGCTATCACGCGCCCTGTCATTTACGCGCCCAGGGAGTTGGGTTCAAAGGGCGCGACTTGATCCGCAAGATTCCCGGAGTCGTTCCGCAAACCGTGATGGAATGCTGCGGTCACGATGGCACCTACGCGATGACCACCGAGGGCTTCGAGCCTTCAGCGAGGATCGGCAAGCGAGCCTTTGACGGGATGCAAGAGAGTAAATCCGAAATATGGGCGACTGATTGCCCGCTGGCGGCGATACAGTTTCAGCAGCACGCGGGTGTCAAGCCCATGCATCCGATGTCTCTACTGGCGCGAGCCTATCGTGAAGACGGTTTTGCAGAAAAGGTGGATGCGCAACAAGAACAAGGGGGTTCCAACAAGTGAAACTGGTTGAGCGAGCGGAAATCACCGACTACGTGACTTATGAAGAACGGCGAGAAGCGCTGCGGACTGATGTGATGGCAGCCAAGGCGGTTCGACGAATACACATCGGAGAATACTTAACGCTGTTGTTCGAGAACCATCTGACGATTCGATACCAGATTCAAGAGATGGTGCGCACCGAGCACATGGTGAAAGAAGCCGACATCCAGCACGAGATCGACACCTACAATGAGTTGCTTGGAAGCGAAGGCGAGTTAGGCTGTACGCTGTTGATCGAGATCGACAACCCCGCGGTGCGCAATGTGAAACTGCGTGAGTGGTGGCAATTGCCCGAAAAAATCTATCTGCTGCTGGAAGACGGCATGCGGGTTTCGGCTTCCTTCGATGAACGCCAGCGCGGAGATTCGCGATTGAGCTCAGTTCAATACTTGAAGTTCAACACCAGAGGGCAGGTTCCTGTAGCCGCCGGCGTCGATCTGCCCGGATTCCAAGCTGAAACCAGGCTAACGGACGAACAGAGTCGGGCACTGAGCGAAGATTTGACAGCTTAGTCTGGGATCGACTGATTGATCGTTCCGAGATTACAGCTGTTTCGTCGCTTCTCGTTTACAAGTTTTGACTATCTCAAGCTGTCCAAGCGCCGGCTGGCTTGAGCCAATGCTGCACGCTTTTCGTAGGAATTGCCGGTTAAGGCCGGTATTCTGAAGGTTCCCTGAGCCGCACTCCAAAACTATCGGTCGATTTGTTAATACTCCCTTCCAGGAGGCGTTTTATGGCTGGAGACGATGTGAAGGAGGAAAGCGTGCAAGCCGTAAAACACCTCAGAGCAGTGCCGAGTCCTCCGCAAGAGGTCGAAATCCTCTTTCGAGAACACTACGATCAAGTCTTCCGGGCCGCTTACCGCGTGACCGGAAGCGTCGTGGATGCTGAGGACGTTCTTCAGACCGTTTTTCTCCGACTCGTGCGGCGCAAAGAAAAACTCGACCTGTCGCCCAGCCCAGGCAGCTATCTTCATCGTGCCGCTGTAAACGCCTCGCTTGATTTGTTGCGCAGCCGGACTCGCTCGCGCTCGGTGTCTATCGAAGAAGTCGCCCCTGAAGCGACCGAAAGCTTCGAGCCAAATCCGGAAATGCAACACGTCGACCGGGAGCTTCAAAATCAAATCAGGCGGTCAATCGCAACGCTTGGTCCGAAGGCAGCCGAGATCATCATGCTCAAATACTTTGAAGGGCACAGCAATCTCGAAATCGCCGAGATGCTCGGCACATCGCAGATGGTAATCGGCGTGTTGTTGCATCGAGCGCGGACCCGGCTGCGCAAAGAGATCGCCAAGTCCATGGAGGGACATCATGAAGCGGAGTAATAAAGAGCTTAACGACTTATTTGACCGGGCCACGGCCGAGATCCGCAGCGAGCGAGTGGATCAGTCTGTGGTCGAGAGCGCAGCGGAGCGCGTAAGGGCGACGCTGACAAGCGAGTCTGCGACGGCCAGCGCGCCCGCTGCGCACGTCGATCACATACGAGGCTGCGACGATTTCCAGACGCTCATATC
>JBASRM010000713.1:0-9211 GCA_049273835.1 Blastocatellia bacterium
CTCCCATGACGTGCCCGCCGCCGCGCGCCAGATGAAGAGCGAATGCGCCCTGATAAGTAAAACAATCGAGTCCGCGGCCTCGAGCATAGTAGCGAGCGGCAATGCGGTTTTCGCGCTGATCCAGGAATGCGCCGGTTTTCTGGCCGTCGAGAAGATTGACGGCTAGCCGCACTCCATCTTCCTGAATGATCAGTTCGCCCGGGAGTTCGTTCTCCGGACCCGAGCAGTAAACAATCCCCGTCACCCGAGGCAAGCCTTCGAGATCACGTACACGCGCTTCATTGCGCTCAATAATGGCTCGTGGGCTGTACCGTTCGACGAGCAGGTCGATCCACATCCCCTTGAGCGCGTCCATTCCCTGTGACAGCGTCTGGATGACAAAACAATCATTGTAGCGATCCACGATCAGTGACGGCAGCAGGTCGCTTTCACCGTAGACCAGCCGGCAAGCGGTGCTGTCGCGGACGAGTTGCTCGCGCAAGCGCTCGGCGGAGGACAACCGCGCAAGCCAGAAGTTGCGGTCTATCTCCGCATCGTCAAACGACACCATGCGAAGCGCTATTTGGGAACGCGAACTGTAAAGCGCCGAGCCCAGACCTCGACCGCGCTGGTCTTTGACTCGAACAATTTCACCGGGTTGCGCGCCGCTGTGGTCGGTCACGTCGCCGCGATAGATCCAGCAATGCCGCGCCCGAACCCGTTGCAGGCCTTGCTTTGTTATGGTGACCGTTGTTGCCATCTCGATGTGACTCTATGATAACGGTTGAACGATGACAAACGGCAAGTTTTCAGATGAAGTCGGAACAGCAGTGTACATTGGGCTCGGCTCAAATATCGGCGACCGCCGGGCCAACCTTCGCGCGGCATTAGCGCGCTTAAAAAAACTGGGGATCGAAGTCGTGCGTGAGTCTTCGATCTACGAAACGGAACCGGTAGGCTACCGCGATCAACAGTGGTTTCTGAATCAGGTGATTGAAGCGAGGTTTTTTGCCGGACCTGCTTCGGATTTCAACCCGACCGATCTCGATTCAACCGTTCAAGCCGAGTCGCTACTCTTCCAGTTGCTCGACATTGAGCATGAGATGGGGCGTGAGCGAGCGCTCGCCAACGGCCCGCGGGTGATTGACATCGACTTGCTACTGTTCGGCGACATGATCATCGGAGATTCGAACAAGGAAGTTCCGTCGCCGGCAGGTCGCACCACCCAGCTCATTGTGCCGCACCCGCGAATGCACCTTCGGCGCTTCGTGGTCGAGCCGCTGTGCGAGATCGCTCCGGAGCTTGTGCACCCCGTATTGAAGAAGAAGTGTCACGAAATACTTGCTTTGCTCGAGGATGCTTCAAGAGTGAGCCGCTTCTCTGACCCAGAGTAAGCTCCGGCTAGTCGAATAACAACGCTTCTCGTAGTAGCAGTTCAGCACGAGCAGTCCACCGCGTCCGCGCTTCCCGTTTAATGAAATCGTTCTTGGGCTCGATAGAGGGGCGGCCACGGTGGACCGCCTGTACGGATTGGATCTTTCGAGGTTACGGGACAACTTAGAAGCTGAACTTGAGTGCAAATTGAATCATACGCGCCGGGTTAACCGTGTCCACTGCTGATCCGAAACCCGGCGCTCCGATTGTCCGAATGGGAAGTCCGAAATTCGCTCGATTCGCCAGATTGAAGAACTCGGTGCGCAGCTCGAGTTTGTAGGGAGGGCTGAAGGAGAAGATCTTGTTGATCGCGAGGTCACAGTTGATGAAGCTATCGCCTCGAAGCGTGTTTCGACCAACGATGCCATTCTCCCCAAAGCGGAAGAAATCTGCTGTCTCGTGACCGGGCGAAACAGCCACTCTGCTGGGCCCGTGCCCGTGAAAGAATGCCAGGCCGTCCGTCGTTGAAGGACGATCGGTAAGATTGCCATCAAGGTTGGCATCGATCGGCACACGGAGTGTAAACGGCTGCCCTGTGTTGGCATGGAAGATCGAAGCGATTTGCCATCCCGCGAGCCACCGCGACTTGCCGTCAGCCGCAAAACGATAGAACGGCAAATCCCAGATGAGCGAAGCTGAGAATCGATGGCGCACGTCGTAGCTGGCGTCGCCGCGCTCTGTTCGATAGTTGCGCGAATCTTGCGCCAGAACGGACGCGCCGCCGAGTGGGAATATGTCCGAGACATCGTCGATTGCGTGCGACCAGGTGTAAGCTCCAGTAAAGCTGAAGTCTGTGAAAAAGCGGCCGCGCGCCTCGAGCTGTAACGCGGAATAATTTGAGCTGGCCGAGTTTTCAAAGATTTGATAAGCACCCAACGCTGGTTCGGGACGACTTGCTATTTTGCTTTGAGCTTCTTTTGCAAGAACCAGCACGGGCGGCAACCCGAGTTTACGAAGCGGAAAGAGCGGGCCTCCCAGAAGGGACCCTTGGGTTGCAGTCGGAACGAAAGTGGTTATGTTAGGGCCGAAATTTGGGGTAGTCAGTCGAGTAAGCTTCGTTCCCTTTGTTCCTACATAGGCGACTGAAATCACCGTATTCGTTCCCGGCTGGAAATCTAGAGTCACGTGCCATTGCTGAGCGTAAGGCGTACGCAGATTTTTCGCTGGAAGTGTAAATGCCAGCCCACCCTTCTGCGCGTTTCGAAGAAATATTTCCCCGACTAGAGCGACAAAATCTTCTCGCCCGCCGCCAAGCTGATTATCGTGTGCGATGATAGAGATGTCCTGTCCTCGACCGTTTGTTCCGACTTTGATCAATGCCGGATTCCTCAAGTTGAACACGTCGAAGCCACCAAACTCAGGATTAATATTGATCGGAATCTCATTCGGGAAGATGTTGCGCGACTGGCTGACTACGGCGCCCAAAATCGTATCGTAGTAAATTCCGTAACCCGCTCGAACCGAGAATTCGACCCGCTTGCTGTTTAGCCCAGGCGCCCAGACCACCCCAACGTGCGGGCCGAAGTTATTCCGATCCGGGTCATAGATGCGAGTCCGCCCGTCCAGCACTCGTTGATACGCGCTCACAGCCGCCTGAAAAGCTTGTGTCCGTTGCGGGCTATCGGCTCGGGATTGGCCGGCGGCGGGGAGGCCTTCGAGCCTCAGCGCGCTCTCGATTCGTCCGTTTACCTCGCGGGGAACGCTGATGTAATTGTAATGTAGGCCGTAATCGAATGTGAGGCTGCGCGTCACGTGCCAGTTATCGTTGAAGAACAAGTCGTACTCCGTGAAGCGGAGCCCGATCGTCGGGTCTGGAGTGCCTGAAGTGAGGGTTTGAAAAATAGAGCTTGGCAGTCCAAGATTCGCCAGTTCGAGCCCGCTTATAAGCTCTTGGGCTCCGTTGGGAAAAGGCGCAAACGGCGCGGGATCTCTCGGATCACCTGTAAGATCTATGCTGCCCGAAACCAGCACCGCATTCCCGTAGACTACTCGAGGCCGATAGTCACGCTCCAGACGGCTGTTGATTTGAACGCGACGAATGTCTGCGCCGAGCTTGAAGGTATGCCTTTGAAGAGTCTTGTAGAGCGCGCTACCGTATTGGAACGTATTGTCCACCCACGTCTGCGGAAAGGTAGACGTATCAACCCCCACCGGGCTGTAGGGCTCAATCATCACCTCCCCTATCGGTCCGGTTTGCGAGGCGAAGAGACTACCTTGTGGGCTGCCAAGTGCTCCCACCGGAACGATCGAGCTTTGAGAAAACATCAGCGGGCTATCCGTACGAGGCAAGAAATGGAGTCTTGTTCGGCCATAAGAAAACCGGAATTGACCTGTGAGAGATGATCCGAGCTGGTCTTCATAAATAAGCGAAAGATTCTGAGTTCGAGTATCGACGTCCAGTCTTGACGAGATAGCCCGATTGGCGCTCGGTAGAACGCGATCATCCTGCGTAAAGTTGTAACGCGCATTAAGAACCGCGTTCTCGGCCGCGCTGCGGGTTATCTTGATCGAGGCAATGTTGCCTGCACCCGAAGCGGGCGAAATCTCCGTGTAGGTGTTGCTCCCGAACGGGCCACCAGGATCATTTGGTGCGGGGTAAAAAGACAAGATATTGGAGCCGAGAGGCGACCTCCCCTGCCTCGATTCAAAGAACAGATCAGGCGCAGCTTCGGGCAACGGATTCAATATGCCGAGCTGGACCTTTCCTAAAAAACGTCTGGCGTCTGTGATGGGTGTGACAAAGTGTTGTTCAGTAGCTGTGTTTACCGCCAGGTGCTCGTAGCTGCTGAAAAAGTGCGTCCGATCGCGGTCCATGGGGCCGCCTAGGACAAGGCCAGCCTGCGTGCGTGTAAACGGATTTTTCGCTCCCGACCCGCCGGTGTTGTAGTCGAAAAAGGTTCTCGCGTTCAGACTGGAATCAGTAAAGAATCCGTATGCCTGTCCGTGCAGGCTCCTTCCTCCACGCTTCGTCAAGGCGTTTACTTGCGAACCGAAGTTTCGGCCGAGTTCGGCGTCCCAGAGCAAAGTCACGATCTGGAGCTGAGTGATGGATTCAATTGACTGCGGAGCAAGAGCGATGAATCCCTGCCGACGCACGCCGACATCAGGGTCGTTGTTATCCGAGCCGTCTACGGTGAAGTTATTTGACCGGGCCCGCATCCCATTGACTGAAAATTTCCCGGCCGTGCCTACTCCGAATCCGACACCGGGGCCCCGAACTCCCGGGGTGTACGGAGGCGGCGCAACACCGGGCACGAGTAGGGAGAGCTCGTCGAAAGTGCGCATATCGCTTGTACCGCCAAGCGGCAAGGCACTCAACTGCTGTTCGCCGAAATTGCTGTTCCGGCCAAGATCATACACGTGCACCAGTATGGGTCTGTCCGCGCTCGGTGTCAGTGGAAACGCCGGCCTGGAAACGGCCTGCTGTGGCAGGCTGTCCAGAGTCATCAATAACTCAGGAGGTGCGGTTGCACCCGAAGAGATGTTCAGTGTAGTGGTCCGACTAAGATACCCATCCTTCGCCGCCTCGACCGTGTAATTACCCGGTGGGATATCGCCGAGCGTGAACTCCCCATCTGAATTAGTTGCCCCGGAATAAAAATTCTTATTGTCTTCATCGCCGATCGTGATGCTTACAGAACCGAGAGGTGTACTCGACGGACCCAAAATTTGGCCCTTCACCTGAACTCCGCCGAACGCGAGCGAGTTGAACCGCGGAGGGAAGAAGAGGCCGCTCGCAAAGGTATCATCGCGAGAATAATCAGCAACCGGAAAATGGACAAAAGAGAACCGGGCTGGTGGTTGAGGGCCGGTGTTAGCCACGCGGGTAACCCGATCAAGAGTGTAACCCGCCATCGGCCGAATCGGAGGGGTTCGGCCTGCGGGCCCCCTGCCGCAGTTTTTCACCTGCGCTTCCGGTGGTCCGGTTTGGTCTATCGTGATACGACAATTGATGTTTGGCTCCAGGGCATTTATCGTGTAAACACCCGGCTTGATGTATGGAATTCTGAAGGTCCCATCCGCCGCAGTCATACCAAACGGGGGCGGGTCGCCCGCTTCGATGACCCTTACCGTCGCGCCCCGAATTGGTTTGTTATCGAGTCCTACGAAATTTCCCGTGACTGTAGTTAAACCAACAGTGAGAACGTTGGGATAGGGCAACGGAAAGGTTTTGCCCGACTCAACTACGGCTGAGCTTCCGTCGGTGCCAAAGGGTGTTCTCGATACGATGACCTTGTATTTGCCGGGCATCAAGAGAGCCCGCGTGAAAGCGCCATTCGGGCCGGTTGTGGTCGTGTATGCGGAGCCTTCCGATTCTACCAGCGTAACCAAAGCATCCGGTATGGCCTGTCCCTTGGGCCCTTTTACCAAGCCACTCACGCCGCCTGAAACCGGATTCTGCGCACGCGTCTGTTGAGTAAGCACAAGGACAGGACATAACGCGAGAAGGCTGGCTGCGAATACTCGACCAGTTGGCAAGGACAGTAACGTCATGGCCAATAACCTCACGAAATCTAGAATCGGCGGGTGGTGCTCGTCCAAAACATACCCAAGGTCAGTATCGCGGTAGTGATTGACGCGTTACCGTCCCGGCCCGTCCAGCGAGTCTACAATGACATTGTCTACCGAGAACTTCTCAGAACCCACGGTTCGGAAGCCGATGCTTCCGTGCGTAGGAAGTTTGTCGGCTCTCGAAAAATTGCCAAGTTCTCTGTCCCTTCCATCCGCGTCAGTACCCGTATCAACAGCGGTAATAGAGTGTGTGATTTTGGCATTGGTTACCAATGCCAATATGTTATACGAACAGCCAGTTTTGATTTCGGTGAGGACCGGCTCGGGGTCTTTTTGACGGGAGAGTTTATCCCCTTCGACAAGATATGTGTAGAACTTTCTTTCAGAGCCGGAGAGGTAAAACAGGAAGTACTTACTTGCGTCCTTCTGAACCCGGAGGGCCCAGGCCGCGCCCTCTCCGTTTTCGAGCTTCAGGTTAAAGGCCAAACGGAAATCTCCATAGCACCTGTCCTTCGCGAATCCGAGCGGGGGCGACTTCTCGAGATAAACCCTCCCCGTTTGATGTTCGGTGGACGCTTTCTCCAGCAGCCACCCCGACGTGTTCGTCCAATTCTCGAGGTTAGTAAAGTCCTCTCGGAGTCCCTCTCGGGTAATTTCGCACTCGGAACCAGCAATAAGCCCTGAAGCTATCGCCACAACCAGTGCAAGAGCGAGTGAAACGCTGAGATATTTCCAGGGAAGGCTAAGCCACCAGAACCACCAGGGTGACGGCACACGCGTTGACTTTGTAAAGCTGCCCGAATCGATGTAGGGCTTCCAATAATTCTCGACGAATTTCTCTTCAAAAAATTCGCTATGGCTCAGATTGTGGTAGCGATCTTCCACCCAGGTCTTACCGAACCCATAGGTGCCCGAAGATCCGTAGCCCCAGGTGGTGGACTTGGCCAGTACCGGCCACGCATCGCGGCTTCCGCAATCATTTATTATGGCCTCCTCGATCTGGCTTTTGATCCTGCCCCAGTCGAAGTCTTCAGACACAACCGAGCCGCATAAGATCAATCTGTAGATCTTTAAGTTTGGATTGTTGTAGAGCACTCGAGTTACGGCATAAGTGCCAAAGCTGTGGGCGATGATCGACAGCTTCGCATCGCCATACCTCGTCTTAGCGTCCTGGATCTCTCTTTCAAGCTTCCTGAGGGGTGAGCTTCGAGTAAGTGTGGGACACCAGAAACGAAACAGGTCAAAATATCCGTAGTGAATGGGCTTTACGTCGATAACGCCGTCACGGGCGAGCTTTTCAACCACCATCTCCTGCCATTGAGCATGGGTTCGAATTCCATGTACAAGCAGGACGACCTGACGCGAAACTCCCTCAGAACTTTTCTCCAAAACAGGTCCTTGTGCAGACATAGTCAAGTCTATCAAGGCGCTATCGTCCGATCGGCTCCAGTCACCTGGGCGGGCTTTGGACTCTGCCGATGGCGAAGTGATTGCCTCCTAGCGTACATAGGTAACCACATTCGATTTTGAACCATCGAAATTGACGACAAAAATATTATTCGTCTCGCCCGGGATCATCTGCTTTATCAGCTTCTTTGCTCTAAGCCGGTTCTGATTTCCCGGGTCGTCAACCAGCGTCTTGCGAGGTTCGTTGTTCATCCATATTACTGCGCGATCGAATCTTTGACCGGTGATAATTATGTGTTTGGCCTCGCGCACGGGAGGTCCCGTAATCACCGGGCCGTTGTTCGCCGCCTGGCTGATGGTGAAGCTCTGATTTCGGGCTGGACCCGCAATGGTAACAATCGCAGTCCTGAGGTCAGGACTTGGGTTCGCCAGGAAGCTGAATCTCACCAGGTTGCTGCCGCTATAAGTGCTGCCGGAAGTGATGGTGATCCAATTACTCTGACTCGTGACACTCGCAGTCCAATTGCAAGTGCTTCCCTGCGGCAGCGATACGCTCAGCTCGGCGACCCCTGCGGCGCCGGCAAGGGGCGCAGCGGGCGGCGTAAACGAGTAGACGCATATCAGAAAACAGGGTTCCGACTCTTCGGAAGTCCCCTGGGTAGAAGGATCATAGCTTTGACACTTGATCGAGCCTCCGGTTACCGGTCCGTCAAACGGAAACACTATGTTGCCTGTTCCATTCGCGCCAGTAGCGACGGGCAAGAAAGCTCCGATTCTATCCCCTCGGTCTGGTCGGGTCGGGTCGCACTGGTAAAACAAAACGTTTACAGCCGAATTGGGAGTGCTTTTGAGGCTCCCGAGGACACGCATCCCCGCGCCGTTGAAGCTGTCTGCGGCGGTTAAGATTGGTGTGTTCGCGTCGGGGCCCGGCGGGAAAATTTCGATTGCTCTGACCAGATTGGCAAAGATCTTGTTCCCGAGTAGCAGGTTTCTGGTACCAGGACCCGCCACGATTCCGAAGTTACCGTTGAAGGCGATGACGTTGCCGCCAGAACTCAAAGGAACACCGTCGACACCGACGCCGATTGTGTTGCCCGATCCATCCTCGTCAGATCCGTTAATCGAGACCCCCGAGCCGAGAGTTTGCTTACCATTTCCTACATCGGCTGATCCGTTTGCCCCGACTCCGATAAAGTTTCCCTGGACCCGATTTCCGGTGAAGCCGCTTTCGATATCAATTCCATCTCCAACATTGCCGGAAATGATGTTGCGTTCGGCGGGAAGGGTCCCGCCAATTATGTTATTAAATCCTGAAATGAGGATGCCGACAGCGTTGCCCGGCCCGGCCGCATTCCCGCTGGCGCTGGTGCCAATGAAGTTGCCCGTGATCTTATTGCTTGTTCCGAACAGGGCCGTAGCGTTAACCCCGGCGCTGCCGTTGATGACTATTCCGATTCCCTTGAAGCGATTTATGATTAAACCCTTTATCGTGCAGTTGTCTGCCAGGATCACCAGGCCATTCGCGTTATTGCCGGCTCCAGCTCCGTTAAGCTCGATGAGAAGAACAGCGTTGTCGCTCGTAGTTGAAGTGTTGGGAGTAGCACCGGTCTGAGAATAGCCGTCAATGGTCACCGGTTTTGAGATCGATGGCAGCGGTGACAGGAGATTTATCGGTTTCAAACCGCTTCCCTGAATGGCAAATACAATCGTATGCGTGCCGGCGGCTGCATTGACCGACGTGATGGCGGTTCGCAAGGACCCGGCTCCGCTGTCATTGGTATTGGTTACCGTAAACGTAGTTTGCGGCAGGAAGTCCGCAATTGTAAGGGCTGACGACCCGCCTTTCAGCATCACAAGATCGCTCAGTGCATCGCCAGAC
>JBASRM010000726.1:0-6698 GCA_049273835.1 Blastocatellia bacterium
GAATAGAGGGCCGGCGTTCGGGGTCTGGTTCGGCCTGGCGCAGCACCTCGCGCGTAACGGGAGCGGTCTCGCCTTCGCCGAACAACACGTATTGCAGGAGGTATTTAACCGGGTTGCCTTCGCTCCAGCCAAAGTAGGCGTGCGGAATCTTGCCGCTTGTATCACGCACGTGTAGGAGAAAGGCCGCGATTGCGTTGGGCACCGCGGCGCTCTTTGCCCTTAGCACGCGGTACCCGTCAATCTCGACCCCGCTCAGCCGCAGGACGTCACAGAACTCCGAAGCATCGCCGATCTCGATCTCCAGAAACAGGATTGGATCGTTTTTGGGTATGTGATTATCCTCGCGCTGCTCTTTCTCTTTGAACCGGTATTCCTGTTTGTCGCCGGCCTGCCGTCGATTGGCGACGATTCTAATCTCAGTCCGGCTTGCCCTATCGATAAAGGACCGCGCCGTCTCGTCCAGCTCCACGCGGTCGACTCGCAGCTCAGTGGTTCGAAGCGCTCTCGACACAAAAGATGATCCAATGATAGCTGCTATAAAGAACGAAGCGATCTTTATTCCCTCAGGCCGTTCGATGATGTTGACTACCGTCGTGTAAGCAAACACGAGCGAGATCAGCAAGAATGCCCAGCCGTGACGGCCGCGGCGAAATGCCGAGATGGTTACGGCCACCGCGGCGGAGCTGATCAGCACCAGAACACCGGTCGCGTAAGCTCCCCCCTGAGCTTCGACGTCGGCTTTGAAGATCAGTGTGACTGCGAAGGCAATCGCCGTGTACACCAGCACCAACGGTCTGACGGCGGTGGCCCACTTCGGCGCCATGCCGTATTTTGGCAAATAGCGCGGCACTATGTTGAGCAACCCCGCCATCGCCGAGGCGCCGGCAAATGCCAGAATCAGAATCGTGCTCACGTCATAGACCGTGCCAAAGAGATTGCCGAGGTGCTTGTGTGCGACATAAGCGAGCGCTCGTCCGTTCGCTTCTCCACCCACAGCAAACTCCTCAGCCGGGATCAGCGTGGTTGTTACCAGGCTGCTGGCGACCAGCAGAAAGCTCATAATCAGAGCTGCCGTTCGGAGCAGCTTGCGGGTGTTCCTGATCCGTCCGGCCGGATATGCTTCAGTATCAGTTGTGTCTCCTTCCACCAGCGGCATCACCACCGCTCCGGTCTCAAAGCCGGAAAGACCGAGAGCGAGCTTCGGAAACACTATCAACGCCATTCCGATCATCGCGAGCGGGCTGCCGTGTGAGCTAAACAGCGCATTCTTCCAGTCGCCAACCGCGCGGGGGCGGGTAGCAAGCTCCCAGAACCCGGCGCAAAGCACGACCGCATTCAAAAGAAGGTAGGCCCCGACTAACAAAACTGCCACGCCGATCGCCTCTTTGAATCCTCTTAGAAAAATCCCGCATAGGAGCGCGATCAGGAACAGCGTGACCGCTATGCGATTGTGCAGGAAGTGCGGAGTGAATGGGTTTTCGACGATGTGAGCGGTGGCATCCGCTGAGGACAGCGTGATCGTGATGATAAAGTCGGTGGCTACGAATCCCAGCAGCACAAGTACGAAAATCTTCGCCCGCCAGCCAGGCAGCAAATGCTCGAGCATGGCAATCGAGCCATCGCCGTGCGGGCTTTCCGCGGCGACTCGATTGTAGATCGGCAGCGCCCCGAACAAGGTCAGTAACACCAGCACCAGAGTGGCTATTGGCGAGAGCGCGCCCGCGGCGACGAACGCGATGCCCGGTTGATACCCCAACGTCGAAAAATAATCGACGCCCGTCAAACACATCACCTTCCACCAGGGGTGTGTCTTATGCCCGCCTCGTTTTGGGCTTTGCGCGCGGACGCGGTGCTTGAATATCCATCGATTAAAAGCGCTTGTTCTTCGCATTGCGGGTAGGAGTCTAGCGAGCAAGCAAATCGTCAACAAGGATCCTTGGACGTTGAAAAGTTATCGCCTCCGATTGATAGGACCTGGGGTCGAGCCTGCGAGGGGTAAACGTGTAAACAAGCAAGGCCAGCAGGACAAGCACTACCAATCCAATCGACAGCAGCGTCCGCTTAAACAGTTTTCTTCGCATATAGGCTCGCTCGTTTCTTGGTGGGCGCTTGAGTTCTACAGCAACCGCCGATTGTTAGCAATATCGGTTGCGACGGCGAACCAAATTGGTTGGCGCTAACGAATTAACCGCTGATCTTCGCTGCCTACGGTTCGCCGATTCGCGCTGATCCGCGATAATCAGCGTTACGAAGTCAGCGAGGAGCAGCGGCAATTGCTACGCTATCCAATGTGACACGCGCCGGTTACCCGGGTTCCCGCCCCTGCCGCGCCGTGGTACACTTTCGTTTTTCCTATGAATGGCGAACTCAACATAGCCAACGTCAAAATCCGTCCCAACCTGGCGCTCGCACCGATGGCCGGTGTCACCGACTCGTCGTTTCGGCGCTTGATCAAGGAACTGGGCGGCGTAGGTCTGATTGTCACTGAGTTCATCTCGGTCGAAGGAATCACTCGCGGCAACATGCGAACTCATCGGATGATGAAGTTTCTTCCCGAAGAGCGTCCTTTGTCGATTCAGATATTCGGCTACAGTGACGAACGAATGGTCGCCGCAGCCGAGATCATTCAGGAGAGCGGCGCCGACGTAGTGGACATCAACTGCGGCTGTCCGGCGAAGAAAGTGGTCAACGGCGGCGGCGGCTCATCGTTGCTTCGCGACCTGCCGCAGCTCGAAAAAATTCTGCGCGGCGTTCGCAGGGCGGTGTCGATACCTCTCACAATGAAGATTCGAACCGGGTGGGATGACGCTTCGATCAACGCGGTTGAAGTGGCCCGGCTCATCGAAGACTGCGGCGGAGACATGGTCGCGATTCACGGGCGCACTCGCGCGCAAGGGTACAGCGGACAAGCCGACTGGAACGTGATAGCCGCCGTAAAGCGAGCGGTTTCCATTCCGGTGATCGGTTGTGGCGACATCACGACCCCTGACCGGGCGATCTCTCGTCTTATTGAGAGCGGCGTTGACGGGGTGATGATCGGCCGCGGGGCGATTGCCAACCCGTGGATCTTTCGACAGACCTCCGAGCTTATGTGCGGCGAGCCGATGTATGAGCCGACGCTTGCGGAAAAGCAGCGAGTGCTGCACCGGTACTATGAGTTGCTTCGGGATGAGCTGCCCGAGCGCGCTCTGGCGGGGAAGCTCAAGCAGATGTGCGGCTACTTCACTCACGGATTGGGTGGAGGCGCGCGGCTTCGCGAGCGAGTGTTTCATTCACAGACGATCGCGGAGATTTACGATCAGATCGATGAATACTTCGCCTCGATGATCGACCGCGGAGTTCCGCCCGACGCCCTCACGCGAGAAGAGCGAGAATTCATCGACCCGAGGCCACGCGATCCGAAGACCGCCGAGTTCACACGCACCGCGCCGAACGCGCTCAACTGATTCCTATGCTATAATCCGGCCGCTCGCCGCCCGTGCGAATCGTTTCAAGATGGAGTCACGGTCATGTCATCGCCCCAGCCAAGCTACTCCGGCATGCACGTCAAAGGGGGGCTGCTCAGAGCGCGCTTCCTTTTCGTAATCTTAAACCATGGCGCGGACGTTTGGGCGCGCGTGGTGGCTTCTCTTCCCGAAGAAGCGCGTGAGTCTCTCAAAGAAATCGCCATCGACAACTGGTATCCGCTGGAAACCCTGGATGTGGTAGATCGCGCGATTGCCGAGCTTTTGGGAGATGGAGACAAGGAAGACGAAGTCTTCGATCGGCTCGGCGAGTTCTCGGCAACATCGAGCCTTTCCGGTCCCTACAGCAGTTTAATCAACCCGGACATTCACAGCTTTCTTTCTCAATCAGCGATGCTCCATCATGGGTATCAGGATTTTGGTACTGCGTCTTACGCGCCGCTCAGCGAAACCACTGGATTGCTGACAATAAAGTATGACAAGGCCCCGCCGGCGAGCTTTTGCACGAGCGGTTCATCTTACTTTCGGCACGCGGTGGAATTGTGTGGTGCGAGATCCGCTCGGGTCACTCACACCTGCTGCCGAGCGCGCGGAGATGCGGTGTGTGAATTCTACTTCACCTGGCAGCCCTGATGCGGCGGCGCCGCGATCGATCCAACCAATACTAAGACACCTGCGAACGCCGGTCGAACCACACGACGAGCCCGCGTAGCGGGCGACAGGATTTAGCGAGCTGCTTGACGCATTTGCGATGACAGCCCAGGCTCGCGGCTACACGCTGTCGCCCGCTGCGGGGGCTCGGCGCGCGCACGCGATTCGAACCCAGGGCTTGCGGACTCGCCCTGGTCTACACGCTGTCGCCCGCTGCGCGGGCTATAACCGTTCCGCTGCCGCTCGCTGCGCGGGCTCGCGATGTCTCACCCAAGCTCGCGACACGGTCGCAGTCGCTGCTACAATCACCGTTTTCTATCAGGAGATCAAATGAGCGAATTGGGAGCAACGATGAGCGGCAGCGGTGAACCGCTATTCGAAGCGTTTTTGAACCGGCACGACGATAAGGCCTGGCGCGAAGTCATCCGCGCGCTCCTGCCTTCGATCCACGAGGTCGATCGGGCCGCCACGGAAATCTGGTTCTGCTTCTTTCCTCTCGCAGTGCGGCGAGCTCTGCAGCAGTCAAAAGAGCCCGAACAACTCGCGAGAAAGCTTTCCCTCGACGGGAACTATCTGCTCAAGAATCAAATCGATTCCTCGCACCACTTCCTCTATGGCCATCGTTACTGGCCACAGGTCAAAGCTGCCGTTAGCGATTTGGCAAGCTCCACAAACGCCCCAACAAGCCTCGATCTTGCAACTCAAATACTCGAGGTAGCCTCAAGCGTCGCAACTCGGCTCAATGTCAACCGGGCCCTCGTTACCGGGATCACCGCGGTAGCGATCATGACTTTTCAACAGGTCGGCGCCAAGGCGTTCAAGGGTTCACCTGGGACTACAGTCCAGGTCTCGGGCAAAACACCGGAGGAATTACTAAGAGAACGAGGTCGCGATGACAGGCAAGGTCTGTTTAGATTTTTTCAACCGGATAAGATCTTCACGATCTCATTTAACGAAAACGATCCCAAAGCCCAATTCAGACTGATCAACACTCAGCACCTGACGACAGCCGCGGCCAACGACAAGCGCGATTACCATTCACGCGAGCCACGCTGCGTAGTTGGCGAAGGGCCTATTCCCATCCAGTGCCGATCAGCTTCGTGTGGGACTTGCTGGGTGGGTGTCCTCGGCGGGGCGGAAAGGCTGTCAGAAGTCGCCGATCTCGAATGGCGGCGAATCAAAGAATTCGGCTACATAGATACCGATGAGCCGCGCCCGCTCATAAGGCTCGCCTGTCAGGCGCAAGCCTACGGCAATATTTCAATCGTAATCCCGCCGTGGAACGGTGTCTTCGGAAGGCTCATTCGCACACAATACGAATCAAGCGAAGAGCAGAAAGAGAGCTCGGCAATCTGACAGCCATGCGCGTTCTGATAATAGGCGGAACGAGGTTTATCGGGCCCCGAGTGGCAACGCAACTCGTGGCAAGCTGTCATGAAGTCACCGTTTTTCACCGGGGACAAACCAATGCCGATTTGCCCGCTGAGGTGCATCACCTCTATGGCCACCGTCGTGAGCTTTTAAGCTTCACATCTCAATTCAAAAGCCTCGCGCCCGAAGTAGTTTTGGACATGATTTGCTACAACGCGCGAGAGGCGGCCGACTTGACCAAAACATTTAAGGGTATTGCCCGCCGCATAGTAGTCGCGAGCAGCATGGATGTGTATCGAGCCTACGGCTGCCTGCTGGGTCTTGAGGCTGGGCCGGCCGATTCTACGCCGCTCGATGAGGACTCACCACTGCGCATCAGCCGGTTTCCTTATCGAGCCGACGCAAAAGGCCCCGACGAGATCGCTTACGACTACGATAAGATCCCAGTCGAAGAAGTAGTGATGGGTGAGAACAATTTGCCGGCCACTGTGCTTCGATTACCCGCGGTCTACGGGCCCGGGGATCACCGTGCATATTATCATCTGAAACGCATGGAAGATGGCCGCCGTACGATTCTCCTCGAAGAAAACCACTCGCGTTGGCGTTGGACTCGTGGATACTTTGACAACGTAGCTGAAGCTATCACACTGGCTGTCGTCGATGAACGAGCTTCGGGACTGATCTTTAACGTAGGTGAGCCGGATGCGCTGACTGAGGCAGAATGGGTACACAGCATCGGACGGGCTTTTGGCTGGAAGGGCAATGTCGTAATACTCTCGAAAGAGGCGATGCCGAAACACCTCACGGAGCCTTACAACTATGAATATCATCTCGATTGCGACACAGGCCGGATCAGAAGAGATCTCGGCTACACCGAACGCGTTTCGCGCGGCGCTGCAATGAATCAAACGATCGAATGGGAACGGCTGCATCCACTTGATGAGATAGACACGAGCCGCTTCGACTACGCCGCGGAGGATGTTGCGCTTTCTTTGAGCGAGACACAAGAACGCTGATACATTGCGGTCACGCAGGTTTTTCGAATGGTTCTTTTAACCAATACACCCGGCAAGCGGCTGTGCCGCCCTCTGTGCCTAGGGGCTCCGCCCTCGGGCGCAAGTCTACCGCGGCTACGCCGCCCTCAGCAGGGGGCTTGTGCACCTGGCAGGGCCCTGGGCTCACATTGTGTTTACCACTCGCGGAGACCAGTCA
>JBASRM010000729.1:0-11079 GCA_049273835.1 Blastocatellia bacterium
GCTCAGCGGGCGCCGGTCCGTTGTCTGATGCCAGAAGCGCGGCTCCTGGCCAGGAATCTTCAATCCCCATGGCTGTCCGCCGAGTTGTGACGTTTTGCAAACCGATGTTGGGACAGTCATGGGGCAGGGACCTCATTTGGGCTGCGGAGTGAAGCGCTGCGCGGTAGTCTCCTGTCCCTAGGGTATTGTTGTCTGAGGCGTCAAATCATCCTGGTTTTCTAACTCCGTCTCGGAGCGCATTGCCTGGGCCAATGATTCGGATTCCTGAACATCCTTTCGTTCGGTCCTTTGAACTTTACACAACTGTCCCAAACAAAGCTCCTATGCCTGCCGTTAGGGCCATTGCAAGGGCACCCCAGAATGTGACCCGCGTCATTCCGATCAGGATGCGAGCGCCGCCAGTATGAGCGGCCAAGGCTCCTAGAAGCGCGAGAAAGAATAGAGAAGTTCCTGCAACAAGTAGCACGAGGCTAGCCGCGGGGGCGATGACAACTACGAGTAAAGGTAGTGCGGCGCCAACTGCAAACGTTATGGCGGAAGTAAACGCTGCCTGAATAGGTCGGGCGCTAATGGTTTCTGAGATGCCTAGTTCATCGCGGGCATGTGCCGCAAGGGCATCCTTAGCCATTAGTTGTTCTGCGACTTGACTTGCCAAAATCGAATCGAGCCCGCGTTTGACGTAGATGGCTGCAAGCTCCTTTCTCTCGGTAGGTTCATTGGCCGCGAGTTCCTTTCGTTCACGTTCGATGTCCGCTTGCTCGGTATCCAACTGAGAGCTGACCGAAACATACTCGCCCGCAGCCATGGACATGGCTCCTGCAACCAGGCCGGCGACGCCCGCCACTAACACCGCAGTATGTGTTGCATTTGACGCGGCCACACCGACAACCAGACTGGCGGTCGAGACTATGCCGTCGTTTGCACCCAGAACGGCCGCGCGGAGCCAGCCTATGTGCTGTGTACGGTGTTTCTCACGATGGAATACAGGCATTTGATTTTCCTTTCTTAGGTTCCTTCTTTTGGCGGGCATACTCTGTCGCTCGTTTTCCAGGTTCAAAATCAATATCGCCACCCCTAATAGCAACACCCATACCGATGAGAGTGACAGCCCACGCCGGGCGCCAGTATTCGATTTCAAGCCAAATGCGATACTGGCCCGGACCGGGAGCAATTGCATAGCTCTGAGTAATCTTGCTCAGTCACTGAGTGATCTTGCTGACATAGAGCAGCGGTGATTGTTTGCAACTGGAAGGGATGCTTATTTTACAGACCGATGGTCCTGGTAGGTGTTTGCGATGGGGTGTCTAGTACGCAGGTATCGAAGGGCATTCTCTCTAGGCGCACATCGCTGAGAAACGGCGTTGCACTTGACGGACCTGTTGAGAGCGGGCAGGTAAAGCTGCTAATGCTGTCGCCCGAAGGCAAGGAGTGTATCGTCGCAATCCATACCACGGGGGATGTTTTCGGAGAGTTGTGCCTCACAGGCAAAGGCGAACGATTGGAAACGGCGACGGCTATGGAAGAGACCGAGTTGCGAGTGATTCATTGTTGTCAGTTCTTTGAACTTCTAGGTAGCGACGCACTCCTTGAAGGATTCATCCGGTATTTGTCTCTGCGCATTGCGGACCAATACGAGGTGATCAGCCTACTGGCGACCGCTGGCAGCGAACATCGTTTGGGGACGACTCTGCTGGAACCGGGTCAAAGACTAGGCAAGAAAGAACGTCACGGCCTGACCATCGAACACAAAATTTCACACGAGGAACTATCCAAGATGGTGGGCACCACACGCCCCAGGATCAGCGAGTTTATGCGGAGATTTCGTGAACTCGGCCTGATTGAGACGAGCGCACAACACTGTCTGGTAGTAAGGGACAAGGATCTCAGCGACTATCTAACTCAGCTTGCATCGTGCTGACTAGGCAGCCGACGATCAGTTCCTGACGGAGTGAGTCGGCGAGCCCCTACATCACGTCATAAAATTCAAACTCCTCTGAGTTTGGCATTGAATGAAGATGCTGAGCTGTCCAAACTCGGTTCAATCGTGACGGCTGTCACACGGCTTGAGAGAGCGTCGCTTGAACAGCGGAAGAATTGATCACCTAGCGATCATCGGCGCGCCCAATTAGGTCCCTACTCCGTGCGCGCTTTTCCTCAAGAGTCTGCGGAATCCCGCGCGAGATTGTGAAGTGCATGGGATACGCCAAGCCATTTACACCAAAAAGCGCGGTCGTCAACTGGCATCTTTGTTGCGTGGATGTCTGTAGCTTTGCATCGAGCAAAGGGGAGAACGCTGCCCGTATCTAGAGCTTACTCGCGAACGGGCGTTTAGATAGACCGTCCGGCGGCGCCAGGGTGCGCAAGCGATGCAGTAGACAGCTGCACCCATTGCCGAGGTAGGTTTCCGCAATGTTACTACCGATCACCAGAATCCTTCAGTCCAGACAAACTGGAGTCGAGTTAGAGTCGCACCGGCTCATGCCTGCCTGATCGGGTCGCTTAAGGAGGCGAGCAAATGAAAAGTAATATCTTCAATCGAATGGTGGTGGCGCTCGTAGTCAGCGCGGTGTCGTTGGGGGGAAGCCTGCCGACTCTCGCGCAGCAACAGCCACCGCAAGAACAAAAACAGCAGGACCAAAGCAAGCCAAACAAGAAGAAGGCGCAAAAAGCTCAGAAGCAGCAACAAGCGCAGCAGCAACAACAGCAGGTCAAGCAGCAGCAGAAGGCTCAAAAGCAGCAGCGACAACAAGATCAGCAGCAACAGCAGGTCAAGCAACAGCAAGAGGCACAGAAGCAGCAAGAACTTCAGAAGCAACAACAGCAGGTCAAGCAGCAGCAGAAGGCTCAAAAGCAGCAGCGACAACAAGATCAGCAGCAACAGCAGGACAAGCAGCAGCAAAAGGCTCAGAAGCAACAGCCACAACAAGAGCAGCAGAAGGCTCAGCAGCAGCAACAGCAGGTCAAGCAACAGCAAAAGGCTCAGAAGCAACAGCAACAACAAGAGCAGCAGAAGGCTCAGCAGCAGCAACAGCAGGACAAGCAGCAGCAAAAGGCTCAGAAGCAACAGCGCCTTTCACAGCAGGAGCAACAACAGAGAATCAGTCAGCAGCAACAACGGCTGGTACAGTACCGTGAACATCTGGATCAGCAGCAGCGTCTCGCACAACAGCAGTCGGCGCAGCTACAGCAACAGAAGCGTATGGCGCAGTACCGGTTCCAGCAACAGTATTTCCAGCGCCTGCGTCAGCAGCAATTGAGTTTACGAAACGCGCGTAACTACAACTACGGTCGCGATCCGTATTTTTACACCCCTCCGAGCTATCGATACGCTCGTGGCGGCCGCTACTACGAGACGAACCAGTACGGTGCAAATTTGCTGCGGCAGGCTGTGAATTACGGATACGAAGAGGGCTTCCGCGCGGGACAGGCAGACAGGCAGGATCACTGGGGCTACAACTTTGAAGACTCTTACGCCTATCGCGACGCCAACTATGGTTACAGCGGCTACTACGTAGAGCGCGACGACTACAACTATTACTTCCGCGAGGGCTTCCGTCGCGGCTACGAAGATGGCTACAACAGCCGCTATCAATACGGCCGCCGCTCGAATGGCAAGTATGTAATCCTGGGCGCCGTGTTGGGGGCGATCCTGGTCTTGGAGGCGCTCACTAACGACTGAGGAGATTGTGTTCTTTGAACGGGTACCTGGTTGTCTTACTGCGGAGCATGGCGACCAGCAAACCGGCGGACTGAAGTACAGCGGAAGCGTAAGACTCACGCCGGCAGAGAGTAGAGATGTACGATTCCTGGGGAGCGCACGAACCTCCAGTTTGCTGCGCCCGAGATTGAGTAGCCGCCTACAGTAACGCGAGCGGCAAGCGCAGCGGAATTGTGCGCTCCCGGGAAGGCGCCCCCCCGCCAACTGGGTTGGAGTGTTAGAGAACCGGGCGCTCTACGGAGGTAAACCTGTCCGCTCCTAGGCCGAGAAGCGAGTGATCCTGGGAACTGTCAGCCAAGCGTCTGGAGTGCGTACGATCGACGAGTTTCTGTTTAAGGAGCGTGCTCAGCAAGAGCAAGGCTGGTTGCGATGGTGATCCACGAGATGACGCTTGAGGAATGCCGCGGCGTGCTCGCACAAGGGCATGTCGCAAGGCTGGTCTGCGAGATGGACGATCAACCGTATGCCGTTCCAGTCAATTTGGCTTACGACGGCACTTACCTTTTCGGCTTTGCCACGATAGGCTACAAGATCGATTGCATGCGTTCCAATCCGCTAGTCTGTGTAGAAATTGATGATATCAAGAGTCAAAATCAGTGGATGAGCGTTGTCGTCTTTGGCACGTACGAGGAATTGCCCGATATGCCGGAATACGACGCGACGCGCGCGCATGCTCACGAGTTGTTACGGAAACGGGCGATGTGGTGGGAACCTGCTTGTGTGGCAGTTGAGCATCGGGACTTTCCGAAATCTTTCGCACCTATCTTCTACCGCATACACATAGATCGAATGACGGGACACCGGGCGTCGCTTGATACGGTAGATCATCCCGCTGCACCTGCCGGAGGCCAAAGCTGGTTAAGCAAGTTCCTGGATCGCGTGCTACCTGGATAATCTCACACTCCTGCGGCTAGCCTCCGCGAAACATTTCGATCTTTCCGCAAATCTCGATGGCACACCAGGTCGAGAGGAACTTCTCGAGCATGGGCGCGGTCTTTCGCCCGTTGACTCATATCAGGTCGAAGGACGGAGAACGTCCGTCAGGGCCTTCAGGAGCGTTTCGGCGGTATAGGGCTTAGACAAAACCGTTTTGACGCCCGGGTCGTCTCCGTGATTCCTGCTCTTGTCGCCGGTTCCCGTGCTGACAATTATGTCGATGAGCGGGTTGAGCTTTCTTAAAGCGCGGATCGTTGCAACGCCGTCCATGAAAGGCATTACGATGTCAGTAATGACCACCTTGATACCAGTGCGTTGAGCATATAGCGCGACAGCCTCAGTTCCATCACTCGCCGTCAGCACCTGATAGCCAGCGGCTTCCAGTGTGCTTCGCGTGATTTCTCGGATAGCGGCTTCATCATCGACTACAAGGATCAACTCGCCGTGACCTCTCTGGGTCTCAGGTTCCGCCTTCAACGCGGGTACCCTGGACACTGATTCGGCGGCCGGTACGTAGACCTTGAACTCGCTGCCCGTTCCTAGTTGGCTAGACACACTGATGAACCCGCCATGGCCTTTGACGATTCCGATCACCGTTGAGAGCCCAAGCCCTGTCCCTAACGCGGGCTCCTTTGTGGTAAAGAAGGGATCGAAGATTCTGTCTATGATCTCGCGTGGGATTCCCACACCGGTGTCGGCAACGGTGATTAGAGTATAGCGGCCGGGTCTTGAGTCGATGTTCATCCGAGCGTAGTTCTCGTCTATCACGACGTTTTCAGCCGCGACGGTCAACCGGCCGCCGTGGGGCATCGCATCGCGGGCGTTTACACACAAGTTCATCAGCACCTGATGGAGCTGGGTCGGGTCACCGATAACAGGCCAGACTCCATTAGGCGTTCGGGTCTTGACGTCGATAGATTTTGGCAGGGTTTCCCTGAGCATCCTGGCCACTTCGTCGATAAGGTGCACCGGTTGAAGGAGAATCTGCTGACCCTCAACGCCCCTCGCGAAGTGCAGTACTTGCTTGATCATATCGCCGCCCCGCTCTGCGTTCTCCCGAAGTATCGCGAGAAATCGCTGGCTCTCCGGATCGGCGAATTTCATCTGCAGCATTCGCACGGATAGGAGGATGGGCGACAAAATGTTGTTTATATCGTGAGCGATGCCGCCCGCGAGTGCGCCTATGCTTTCCAGACGCTGCACACGCAGGAACTGCGCCTCCAGTCTCTTCTTCTCGGTGATGTCAGAGTTGACCACCAGTATAGATTTGGGCTGACTTTGGTTATCACGCACCAACGTCCAACGGCTCTCTACGAGAAGTGTCTCGCGAGCCTTGGTCATCTGAAGGAGCTCGCCAACCCACTCGCCCTTCTCGGATAATGCGCGCTTCGCCTCCGCGAGTTGAGACGAGGCCTCTTGATTGAGAAGGTCGTCCGCATTCATACCTTTCACTTCTTCTGCGGTCCAGCCAAAAATCCGCTGGGCACTCTTGTTCCAAAAAAGAATGTGGCCTGCTAAGTCTCGAACAAGAATTGCTTCCTGCGCGTGGTCTAACAGTTCGGCCTGTTCGTGGAGACGTTCTTCGGCACGCATGCGTTCGGTAACGTCGGCCGCCAGTACAAGCCTGGCTCGCCTGCCTGAAAAAGTTATTTCGTGCGTGATAATCTCCGCGGATATCTCTGTTCCGTCCTTCTTTCGGTGCTTCCAAATGTCATCGTGTCCTAGTCCGGCAGGCGTGTTACTCAGTCGGTCCAGTAAGGCTGGAACTTCCTCGGACGGGCGAATGTCCTTAATGGTCATCGCCGCGAACTCTTCTCGTGTATATCCATAGTGGCGCACTGCAGCCTCGTTCACAGTGAGGAACGAGAGTGTTTCGGCATCGAATACCCAGGTTGGCTGTGGAATGCCTTCGAATAAGAGCCGGTATCGTTCTTCGCTCTCCCGCAGCGCAACTTCGGCCCGCTCTCGCTCTAAGATGTCTTGAGCACAGCAACCGAGCGCGCCATCGCCACTAGGCGTTAGGGTGACTTCTCCGGGAATTGCGCTACCGTCGCGATCTGTCCGGACACCTTCGACTTGGCTCTTCGGCTTCTTCTTTGGTGCTGGCACGGTCTTAGACCTCAGGCCTTGCAATGAAGGTCTGCTCTGTTGCTAGAGCAAAACGAGCTCTCGGCGCCATTCGACGAGCGGTAAGAGATTCATACCTGAGGGAGAACATCCTGAGGGGCCAAGGCTAACGACTTGTTTACACGCCAGCGCGCTCAGGGCTCGTGCCGCCGCGCCTCAGTCGAGAGCGCATACCGAGCAAAAACTGCGGGCCATAGTATCGGTGATGTCGCGGGCCATCCCGGGCGAACCGGTTCGCCCGTTGAAGCGCAAGATCCACACCGCTTCTTTGTCCTGCAGAAAGTAGAATGTGCCGACTATTCTGCGGTCGCCCTCAACGTAGTAAAGCGCGACTCGGATGCCGCTCAGAGAGTCCCCGGCGAATGCTTCCTGACCGGCGAATACACAAGAATTACAAAGCGCAAATTCGTCCATTTCGCGGCGAACGATATCCTGCAGGGCGCTGCCCCTGAGACTGTCTCTCGTGATCCTCAACAATCCCTGATCGCGATTCTCGTAGACGAATTCAGTTTTCTGGCGACCAACGGCATCCGTGTACGGTACAGCTCGCCAGTTCCCGGCCAGTGTGATCTTGACACCGTTAGCTTTGTCTATAAACTCGCGGTCAGCTTGGGCCATTGTGAAGGAGCAAGTACCCACGAGAATACAAATCAGGGCCAAAACACCTTTGACCTTGATATCGCTCCTGCGCGGGTATTTCGTTTTGAAGTTCATGTAGAGTTCCTTAGGGGAAACGGCCCCAAGTGATTCCGGCCTTCGTTTCCTGGCCCTTAGCGCTAACTGAAACTCTTTGCGAGCCTCAACCTCGAGTTAAGGTTTCGTGCTTTTGTTAATGCACCTTGCGGAGCATCAACTCCCACGCGAACCAGAAGACTTCAACCAAACCTCTCGGAGCCGTACCCGGTTGTTACCAACCGAGCGTCGCCAATGTAGCACCATCCAAAACACGCGAGCTAGGACAGCTGTCACACGTCATCGTGACACCAGTCACACGCGCCTCTTTCATCTACGATGCCCGAGGCTTTCAGGAAGCGGGTAAAAAGTGCGATGAGTCGCGAGGGCAAACCTTCTTCTGAGCTCAGGTCATGCAAATTTCCACACGCCTTGAGTGGTTCAACCCAGCCGTTAATTCGATCTCGCACAAAATCAAGCATCCAGTGTGGGCACACTCGTTGCGTCACTATCGTTGACGAGGTGCGAGTCATCTCTTTTATAAGGTGACGCCGGTCACACGTCGAATTGTGGACAGTCGAAAGAGGCCACTTATGAGAAGCAACAAGCCCTACTCGAATACCACCTTTTCCAAGCGGGTTGACCACGACGCCGGTCGGCACCGTGGCCCGCGATCGCCGAGCGAACCGGCAAGCTGCAGTATGTGCGGAGCGGTTTACTCTGATCGGCGTTGGACATCTGCCGGCTCACCCAGGAAGGCCGGCAAGCACAAGCACTGGCATCCCCAGACGATCACAGTGTGCCCGGCCTGCAAGAAGAAGCAGCAAGGGCTTCCTGCCGGATTTGTTTATGTCTACGGCGATTTTCTCCCATCCCACCGCGAGGAGATCGAACGTCTTCTTGACAATGAAGCGGAGCGCGCAGCCGTTGATAATCCGCTCGCGCGGATAATGGGGCGCGAGACGGATGAAAATGGGCGACTGGTTATCTCTACAACTACAGAACATCTTGCCCAGAGGTTAGGCCATGCGCTGGAGAAGGCTTTCGACGGCGAGGTCCGTTACGACTTTTCGCACGAGAACAAACTCGCTCGGGTGTATTGGCATCGGGATTAAACGTAACGAGTGTGGTCTCAATCTCGCGCTCACGGGAGAAGAGCCATGAGTCAGCCAAAGGCGGAATTGAGAATTGTGCGTGATGGCTTCATCCCTTTGGGCAAAGCACACTTGGAAGGCGGGGTTGAATATTCCTCTGGAGCTAGCGGTATTGTGCTTTTGGCACACGGAAGCGGAAGCAGGCGTCACAGTCCGCGCAACAAGTACGTCGTCCGAACCTTGTTGCTGTCGTTGTATCGCGGTGGCCGTCCCGATTTCGCCGGAGCATCGCTCCCTAAGGTCGAGGCTCCAAAACTTTGATCGTAGGGGACGCGACGAGCAGGTGGTAAGCCTGAACCGGGAAGCTTACCGGCTGCTTTGCTGTGAGAAACGAGTGGAGATCGTGGACCGAGCTGCTCATTTATTTGAAGAGCCCGGAGCGTTAGAGAAGCGGCACGGCTGGCTGCTGGGCGGTTCGCCGAGTGTCAAGGAACTGCCCCAGTGCCTGGGAGGACAACATGAATATCCTGCGGCTGATCACGGGTCACGAGCACTACTGGGGTATCCCTCACGAGCATGCCATCCTCAACCGCGGAACAATCAAGCTCGATTGATATGACTTCGGGCTCAAACCATGACGCTCGGAAGGCCGCTTAACAAAGGACAAGGAGGAGATGTCGAGACGAAGAGTCCGAAAAAGGAGTACAGACGATGAATCGAGGTACAACAGCCAAGTTAGTTTCTGTGGGCTCAATGGGGGCAGCCCTGGCCGCATACACATTTCTTGTTCGCCCGTGGCACTTGAGATGGGGCGCAACCGAGGCTGAGCTCCAGGAGCCTTTGCCCGGCGATGATGTTATGTCGAATCCCAAACACGAGGCGACTCATGCGATCAACATCAACGCTCCGGTCGCCGATGTCTGGCCGTGGCTCCTGCAGATTGGTCAGAACAAGGGCGGATTCTACAGCTACTCCTGGCTCGAGAATCTGGTCGGCTGTGACATCCATAACGCAAAGAGAATCGTGCCCGAATGGCAGAGCCTTAGACCGGGCGATGTTGTATGGCTGCATCCGAAGGCTCTCCCTCTGCCAGTTCTCTTAGTCGAGCCAGGCCGGGCAATCGTCATCGGCGGCGTTGCAGAAGAGCAGAGCGATGATCTTTCGAAGAACACCCGCGCCGGCACGTGGGCGTTCGTGTTAAAGGAGCTGGACGCGGGCACCACCCGGTTGCTTGTTCGAATAAGATGGGACAGGAAGCCCGGAGTGCTCGACTGGATTTTCAACTTCGGAGTGCTAGAACCGTCGCACTTCGTTATGGAGCGCAGGATGATGCTCGGCATAAAGCGTCGAGCGGAGGCTCTAACTGCTCAGGAAGTTGAGCCTATCAGGGCTGCAACAGCGACAGGCGAGCGCTGATCTGTTTTAGCGGCTGCCGAGGAAAAGGGATCGGGTGCGGTTCGATAGATCCCGGAGGCCACTATCCTGAACTCGCCAAGCTGAATGAGTGTGTTTCGGACCTCATGCGGGGGACATAGCTCAACCAGTGGGAGAAGGCTTATGAATATCCTTCTGGCTATTGATCAATCAGCTTCATCGGAGACGGCCGTGAGCGAGGTTGCAGCCAGACCGTGGCCCGGTCGAGAACGATCAAGGGGTGGCTTTCGATGGTCGAGCCGTGTTCAGATTCCTGGGCGCCAAAGATCGGGATGCCAAGGCTAAGCCAGTGCTGCTGCTACACGTGTGACCGCTAAAGCAGTGTGTAATGGTCCCGCTGAAGTTCGTAGGGTCTCTGAGCGCCGTCGAGTTCTTGTTCGTGGACCGACCGTCTGGTTAGGAAACGGTTGCGCAAACGTGGCGCTAAAATAACTATCAATGATGGAATCCACACCCAGACAAATTCATTCACAATGGTCGTCGCGCCCGCGGAGCTGAAGAACGCTAGCCCGATGGGTGACGATACAATTGGCCGCCACGGAAGAAAGAAACGTGCTGGACTAAACGGCGCAAAGAACGCTACGCCCAAGGTGCCGTCTACCATGGCATCTAGAACTGAGTGTGATGCAGTGGCTGCGAAGAAGAACGCGAACAGCGCCAGTCGACTCATCATTCCGTCAGCCGGTTTCCTAAAAAATAACAGGACGACTACTCCGCTCAATGCTATGGCAAAGAAGAGCGAGTGTGTTAGCCCGCGGTGGCCGAGCATAGTCGTGTAGTCGAAGCCGAACCGATTGGCCAAAACATCGATGTCCGGAGCCACCGCGCAAACGGAGGATAATATCCAGAATCGGAGAGGAAGGGGACGTGCTGTGTACGCTCGCCCTAAAGCGATGGACGCGACGGCATGAGAAAACGCAGACGGCATTGCAAATACTCACTTCAACAAACAACTTCTGGCTACATTCTGGCACACGCCTGAAGAGCTAATCGATTGATTATACTGTGTAGCGGTGGGCTCGCGCCATTGGTTCACACGTCAGCTGCATATCAGAACCCGCATGACGAGGGCGGGTTAACAAAGGGACAGTAGAAGAT
>JBASRM010000731.1:0-4877 GCA_049273835.1 Blastocatellia bacterium
GATATAGTCGGCGACAGGTGGCGGTACCAGGTCTTCAATCGACTCTCCGTCGCGCACCCGTCGTCTTATCTGTGTCGACGAAACGTCGATATTGACGTAATCAGTAAAGTAGATTCTGAGTTCGTTCAACTCTTTTCCCGGATCCCATTCGGCATCGCGGCCACGAAGATCGACAATCTTCGAACCCAATAACTCATTCAGATGAGCTGTCCTCAATTCGTGTCCCGGCCGTGTGACTACGATCAGATTAGTACTCGAAACCAGGCGGGCAGGCTCGCGCCAGGTATTAATCTCCTCGAACGAATCCGCGCCGATGACAAAGAACAACCGGATGCCCTCGCCAAAATCACTTCGAAGCCGCTCGACGGTCTCGAATGTGTAAGGTTTGCTCGGCGATTCGAGCTCGATTGTTGAAACCAACACACGTGGCTCATCAAGCGAAGCCAGTACTGCCATTGTAAAACGATGGTGAGCGTCGGAGATCGGACGTGAGTGCTTGTGAGGTGGCCTGTGCGCCGGAATGATCAGAAGCTGATCGACTCCAAAGCGGCGGACGACCTCGCGTGCGACTTCAACATGCCCGTTATGTATCGGATCAAAGGTCCCCCCGTATGCAGCTATTCGACGTTCACCCATGATTTTGGTTTCTGGTTTGGTTTCCGGTTTCGGATTGTAGTTTCTGGTTTCTGGTTTGTGGTTTCTGGTTCATCGTTTCGAAGACGAACTCCGAACTACAAATGCAAAACCAAAGAACTACCACCAAAAACTACAAACCAGAAACTACAAACCAGAAACTACAAACCAGGAACCAACACACCAGAATCTACAAACCAGAAACTGCCGCCTGGCCCATCTTGCGAATCTGCTCGACCATCGCGCCGACTCCGTTAACAAACTGAACAATGCCGTAGCCGGTCACCGCCGATATTTCAAACATCTCCAGCTTGCGGTCTTCGCAGAACCGGCGAATCCGATCGACTCTTGCCGGGTCGTCCAGCGCATCCATCTTTGAAGCCGCAACCAGTTGTGGCTTTGCTAACAAGTCCGTCTTGTAAAGTTCAAGCTCCCGGCTGATCGTCACAAAGTCATCCACTGGGTCGCGGCCAGTCGATGAAACGTCGATCACATGGACCAGTATCTTGGTCCGTTCGACATGCCGGAGAAACTCGAGTCCGAGACCGGTCCCCTGATGCGCGCCTTCAATCAACCCGGGAATATCGGCTACCACGAATGAACCGTAGTCGCCGTAGGCGACGACGCCAAGATGCGGCTCGAGCGTAGTAAACGGATAGTCGGCGATCTTGGGACGCGCGGCTGAGATTCTGGATATCAGCGTCGACTTGCCGGCGTTGGGGAAGCCGACGAGACCGACATCCGCTATCAGTTTGAGTTCGAGTTGGAGTGACCTGCCGGTCCCCGGTTCACCATCTTCGTGATAGCGTGGCGCGCGATTGGTTGAAGTTGCGAACTGCGCGTTGCCGCGCCCGCCTCGTCCGCCCTGCGCGACTACTATGCGCTCACCGGCTTCGGAAAAATCATGAACAAGCTCGCCGGTGTCTCCATCCGTAACCAGGGTCCCGACCGGTACAAGCACCACGCGGTCTTCCCCGTCACGACCGTGACGCTTGTCGCCCTCGCCGTGCGAGCCGCGCCCGCCTCGAAACTCCGGATTGAAGCGGAACTGTAGGAGAGTGTTTAATTGGCTGGTGGCTTCCAGGTAGACCGTGCCGCCTCGCCCTCCGTCGCCTCCCGACGGTCCTCCTCGTGGGACAAACTTCTCGCGGCGGAATGCGGTGACACCGTTTCCACCGTCCCCAGCTTTTACTAGTATTTTGGCTCGATCTAAAAACTGCATCTTGTCAGTGGCCGGTGGTCGGAGGCCTCTCCCGAGAATTTGAAGCTGGCCACTGACCACCGGCCGCCGATCACCGCCCGTTATTCCGCGGGATACACACTGATAAACTTTCCCTTGCGTCCCCTCTCTTCGAACTTGACCACTCCGGTAACAAGCGCGAAGAGCGTATCGTCGGAACCTCGGCCAACATTAATACCCGGTTTGAACTTTGTGCCGCGCTGGCGAACCAGGATTGAGCCGCCCAACACGCTCTCGCCGCCAAAGCGCTTGACCCCCAACCGCTGCGCGTTTGAGTCGCGTCCATTTCGAGAGCTACCTACACCCTTTTTGTGTGCCATAAGTCCTCTATTAATTCTTCGCCAATGACCAGTGCGCCAAACACGCAACAGGCCGTTGCTCCGGTAATGTCACTCTGTCTTATCTGAGATAGCGCCAACCGAGTCGATGCGCACCGCGGTGAAGTTCTGTCGATGGCCATGCGTCTTCTTGTATTGTTTGCGGCGCTTTTTCTTAAACACGATTATTTTCCGCGCGCGGCCGTGCTCAACAACTGTCGCCTTGACGTGACGCCCTGCGAGCGCCGATGGAGCGGCCTCAATCTGTGAGCCGTCCGCATGCAACAACGCATCAAACTCGACGGACGAACCCACCTCGGCGGAAATAGAGGGCACTTTTATGACCTCACCCTCAGTTACTCGAAACTGCTTGCCCCCTGACTGAATTATCGCGTAAGCCACGGTTAGCTCCTTCCAAAAAATCGCTTCTGACGAAAGTCCAAAATTATAGCGAGCCGGTGAAACGAGTGTCAACGTCACCGCGCTCGTTATCTTCTGATTCAGCGAAGAATAATCGTTAGCAGAACAGCTAGCGCGAGGTTTATCGTGTGCCCGGCAAGGCAAAGCGGGCAAGGAATCCTGATTATGAAAAACAGTGAGTATGCGAGAAAAATTCCAAGCGCCACCGTGAACCAGGCAACAACGATCAGCCCCGTCCCCACGAGGCCCGTTGTCCAGCCGCAAAGCAAGGTTGTAATCACCACTATGTAGTACAAAGCCCCAAGCAGCGAATTCGGTACGCCAAACACCCGTGCGTATCTTGTGTTCAGAACGGTCTGGCATGTCCGCTCTTCAAGCCGGCAAATGCTCGGCATCAGCCAGATGCTGGCTGGCACTATGCCGTAATACACCAGTGTGAAGTAGCTTGCGATATACAGACCGATAGCAGCCAACGCAACGGCGGTATATGTTGCAGGGTTCATCATTCGACTCTGTTCAAACTGGCCAGTCCCAATATAGCGATGGAATGCGCTCGCTCAAAGCGACAACAACTGAAACGTTGTTCCGGATCGCTCGCCGTCGCCGAGAAGACCCGCGCACTTCATAGCGGCTTCGCTCTGCCGCGGATGACAGGTACAATTCCAAATCCAAATCCGAGAGACTCAAAACTCTTATGCGCATTCTTGTTTGCGACGGTTTAGAAAAGAACGGTGTCGACAAGCTGCTATCGGCAAGCGGCGTAATCGTCGACGAGCGGCCTTCGATCAGCGGGGATGAGCTTGCTCAACTGATCGGCGGATACGAGGCGCTAATTGTTCGCAGCAAGACCAGGGTGACCGCCGAACTGATCGAGAGAGCCGCCAACCTCCGAGTTGTGGGCCGCGCCGGCACCGGTGTTGACAACATCGATGTCTCGGCCGCAACCCGGCGCGGCATCGTTGTGATGAACGCCGCTGCCGGAAACACAGTCACTACCGCCGAGCACACAATGGCTATGCTTCTATCGCTCGCGCGCCAGATTCCGCAGGCTGTCACTTCCACGAAAAGCGGCCGTTGGGAAAAAAACAAATTCCTGGGCGTGGAACTCATGGGCAAGACACTGGGAATCATCGGCCTGGGCCGGATTGGAGCCGCGGTCGCCGAACGTGCACGCGGGTTTGGAATGAACATCGTCGCTTACGATCCCTACTTCACCCGCGAAGCCGCCCACGAACTTGGCATCGAAGTGATCGCCCTAGACGAGTTGATAGCTCGAGCCGATTTCATAACATTGCATACGCCGCTGACGGATGAGACGCGAGGAATGATTGACTCAGACGCGATCGAACGAATGAAACCCGGGGTTCGGTTGATCAACTGCGCACGCGGCGGTCTGATTGATGAACGCGCGCTCGCTGATGCAATTCGGTCGGGCAAGGTTGCGGGCGCCGCGCTCGACGTATTCGAACAGGAGCCAACGCCGCCGGACAATCCACTGTTCTCGCTCGATCAGGTTATCACCACTCCCCACCTCGGAGCTTCCACGGCCGAGGCTCAGCTCGGGGTCGCGACAATGATCGCAGAACAGGTGCTCGACTACTTGAAGCACGGTACCGTTCGCGGCGCTGTCAATATGCCTGCAGTGAGCGCCGAGCTGCTGGCGGCCATCGGTCCATACATCACGCTTGGTGAAAAAATCGGGCTATTTCAAGGGCAGGTCTTTGGGCACGACCTGCGCGAAGTATTCATCGAGTATGCGGGTGAGGTCACGGAACACGATGTAAAGCCGATCACCCAAGCCGTGCTTGCGGGGCTTCTCGGACCGGTGATCGAGCGGGTGAACATGGTCAATGCGGCGATGGTAGCCGAACAGCGCGGGATAAAGGTCAGCGAATCGTTGTCGCGACGCGCGCGTGACTTCGCAAGCATGATACGAGTGCGCTCGGTTACCGTAGAAGGCGAGAGCGAGGTTGCGGGCGCGTTGTTCGGCCGCCGAGACGGCCGCATCGTCAGGATCAACGGCTTCAGCCTTGAAGCGATTCCAAAGGGCCATATGCTGTTCCTGTTCAATCAGGACCAGCCCGGGGTGCTTGGCAGCATCGCTACATTCATCGGCCAAAACGATGTGAACATCGGCCGTCTCTATCTCGGCCGCAAGAAGATCGGAGAGAGCGCGCTTGCGTTGATTCAAATCGACCAGCCGATGTCAGAAGAAACGCTGAGCTCTCTCTCCTCGCTGCAAGGCGTCATCTCCGTCAAACAGGTGA
>JBASRM010000008.1:0-4964 GCA_049273835.1 Blastocatellia bacterium
GCCGTATTCATTGCGAGCAGGGTTATTGGCGTCGGCCCAATATCGAACGAACCAAAAAGTGATGCCAACAGTAGCCAAGGCCAACCACACCAGGCATATCCACCAAACCAGGCGTGTCACGCGAGAGACGACTTCCCATCCACGCATTTACTCCTGCTCCTCTCTTAGACCGCACCTACGGACATTGCGTCTTGCACGCGGCAAGCGTATCGTCGACCCATTCATGACAGTCTGTCCCCTGAGGGCCATAACCGTATATAGGAAGCTTTTCCTTGAACTTTTGTTTAACACAGCTACTTATGCAAGCGTTAGAAGATACGCTCTTACAGTTTTCGGGGTGATACACGTCGGCTGGATTGTTTACGCCCGGACTTAACACGGCACCCGGTAAACCCGGTATCGAGCCACTAGAAGGATTTTGACCCCAACATTCCTTCTTTCCATTCTCGTCCACGCATAGGTATTCATGACAAAACTCACCATTGCAAGGGATCTTACTCCCCGCCTTACCCAAGGGCCTCGTACAGCGATATACTTTTCCGCTATAGTCAGGACCGGCCCCTCCGTTACCCCCTTCGCCTTTATCCAGTGCGGCGTCGCCCACGATGGCGCATGAGGTGCTCGTGCTTACGTAGAGTGCCAGAAGCTTTCCTTCATATCTATAGATCGCTCCCGAGATGGACGTCGAGCATCTGACTCTTAGCAGCCCGAGTGGATCGATAGAATTCATAGGATCATTGTTGACATAAGCATATCGGTTTAGATCCTGGGGACTGTGAAAGTCCGCTTGCACTAGATCAGGTCGTGAAAACCTGCCAACACCATTAGCGCATTGCCTGTTGATCGCGTAGTCAGTTATCGTCTCCGAGTCCCGTTCATAACTCGTGAAATGATGCTTATCCTGGCTGCCGCTCGCTCCAAAGTCTTCTCCAAAAGGCAAGTGTCCCTGGCGACCTAACACGTTGCCGTTTCCGTCCAGCACCAACCTCGTGCTTAACCGGTCGTACAAGAAATATTGAGTCGCTCCGCTTGCTACCTTTGCGATCATTCGACTGCCGGAATATACATAGTCGACCTGCACCGCTCCTGTATTCCCGTCGTACTCGGCTATAACCTGCGAGCTCTGCCAGATGTAATGCGTCGTAGCTCCACCCGCCACCTTCTTGTATCGCTGGTTCGCGAGATCATATGCATACTGCCCCGTTGCTCCTCCATCCACATTCACAAGCCGATTCTCTGCGTCGTATTGATAATTATGCACGCCGTCGGAATTCACGTTCCCTGACGCATCGTAGCTGTACGACTGTATCGGTTGATCCGACACCACCACGTTGAAGCTCGTCAGCCTATCCGAGCAACAATCTGTCCTGTTCCATATCTTCACATTTTGTATCTGTTGCACGTTCCCAAGATCCACCTCCAGCCACGGCTGATTCTCGTAGTTGGTGTGTGTGACTGAACCACCCGCCCAGTTCCCATTTGTATTGCCGTCCACCGCGCGGCTCGCGGCAGCGCCAAAAGCGGTGCTGGACTGAGTCGCCGTTTTGCCCAATGCGAGATTCGTCCCATTTGAATTCAGCACCTGCAGTTCAGCTAGAGACAACGGATTGGATCCACTAAGCTGTACCCTGATGTACCGCCCAGTTCTGTTCACGGATATTGCGGTCGGACTGCCACCCTGTCCCGGCGTGTTGTAGCTGGCCGCGCTTCCCCCGCTGAGAGCAACCATTCTGTTGGTCGGCGCCCCTCCCTCTTGATCCAACGCCACGTTCTGGATCTGATTGCCTCCAGTAGTAGCGTCCCACATACCTGTGCGATTGCCCCAGCGATCGTATGAATACCTGCGATTTGCACTCTGGTTATTTGTTCCAGTGTATGAAGTCGTCAGTCTACCAACTACATCATAGCCGTAGCTCGCACCCTCTCCGATTCCTGCTATCGTCCCGAACAGACTCATCAACTGTCCGGCGTTTCCCGCCGTTGTTCCGGTCCCACTCTGACCTGCCGAAGCCTGATAGACATAGCTCAATTGCATCAATCCGCCGAGCCCTCCTCCCGGCGCCGTTGCATTGTAAGTCGTGAGTTGCATCCTGTTCGGATCGTAGTTGTAGTTCTCGCTCACGCCATTTCCAAGGCTCGTTCCCGTCAACTGGCCGATCGCGTCATAAGTTACGTTTGTCAGATACGAGCCCATCGAAATTAGCCGTCCCTTGCTGTCATGGCCAACGTTGATCACCCGCCCGGACGGATAGGTCATCTGCGTCAATTGACTCGCGGTGTTGAGTTGATGGCTGGTTGTATAGTTGCGGCCATCTATCATGCGCGTGATTGACTGCACTCGCTGGAAGCTGTCGTAGCTGTAGCTCTCCGAATAACCGCTTCCCGAGGTGACCGTCAACAACAATCCCTTCGTGTTGGTCGATTGATTGTTGTCGTATGTGTAGTTAATAGCCGGAGTCGTCGCGACTCCGATCGCTCCGCTGGTGTTGTAGCTGATCGAGACCAGCCGGTTCAGGCTATCATAACCATACGTGGTTATCACACCTCGAGCATCGGTCTTAGTCGCCAGCTTCCCGAAGCTCGTGTATGTATGCTTCATAGTCCACATCGTTCCCGTGCCGTCGTTGATCGTAGCCGTCATCTCCGGGATACGCTCGAATAGCAGCCGTCCTTCTGAATCGTATTTGAAAGCCCGTTTCTGCCCTCCTTGATTGACCTCGATCAAGTTATCCGCGATGTCGTAACTATAAGTTGTCTCTTGGCTCAGCACGCCCGTCGCCACATCTTGTTCCGTTACTTTGATCAACCTTCCCAGCCCGTCAAGCTCGCGCCTGGTCTTGCGATTCACTTGATCAGTAGAGATCACTATGCTGCTGCTCGTGTAAGTGGTTTGTATGGTGTTGCCGCCAGGCAGTGTCACAAGCGTTATGCGTCCAAGCAGGTCGTATGAGTAGATAGTGAGGGGACCCGGCGTTCCTCCCTGCGGAAACGGGTTCGTGCGCGTTAGCAACCGGCCCAGGTTATCAAAAGTGAAATTCGTCTGGGCTCCGTTGGCGTCAACCGACTGCGTCATCTGGCCCCACGCGTCGTACACCGAGGAGGATGAGATTGTTTTGTTAACTCCGCCGTCGTTGTATGTGACCGCGGAGGAAATCGGCTCGCCGAACGCGTTGTAGCCCGTCTGGCCGTTCGCGCCCGTCGGTGAGTTGAACCCCGTTGGATTTTGCTGCGTGTCGTAACTATAGGTAGTCGTCTGATTGTTCGGGTCGGTCTGGCTTGTCGCCGCCAGCGAGTTAAAATCATAGCTCGTGCTCGTTGTGAGGTGTATGCCTGCCGGATTGCCGCGTGTGGTCTGTGACGGTCTCGACCAATACGTAGCTTCCGTCATCGTGAAGCTCTTCTCATCGCAGCACGGCATCTGGGCTTTAGTCACGCTCCCAAAGACGTCCATCTTGCTGCTGTGCGTCGACGATACACCGAACCCGACATCACTGTAGCTTGTCACCTCGGTCACATTCCCGCGCGTAGTCTTGCTTGTGTCGTAGCTTGCGAGATGACCTGGCGGCGCCGCCGTTCCGTAGCTTTCCATCCCTCCCATCCCGCCATAGTTGTCATATCCGAAAACGTTTCGCGCCACCACTTGATCATCGGCGTCACTGGTGTTCTGCAGCGCGTCAAAGACCTCGACGATCATCACTCGGTTGCGTATGTACGCATCCAGATATTGCTGCGAGTTCATATACGTAGAGTGTGTTCGTCTCCGCACCTGCCACTGGCCATTGATCTTGAAACCGTACTCGCGTTTGTTGACGACATTGCCGTACTGGTCATAGTCAAAGTCGATCTTCGTTTGCTGACCCGTTTCATCCGTGCTGACAATGGATTGCACCGCCGCAGACCCGCCGGGATCGCTCGTGTAGGTAAATTCGGTTTTCGCCAGCGTCTGGTTCGAGGCGCTCTTAAGTTCCCTCGAGCCTCCCAACAAGGTTAGCTTTGTTCCATCAGGCCTCGTGATTCCATCCAAGCCATATAGATACACCGCGTTCGGACTCTCGGTCCGCTGTGTGAACATCGGACTGCTGAAAAGCTCTTCCCCACCGAGCGGATAATCATAGGTCACCGTAGCCGTGCCACCTCCGGTGCTCGCCGATACGTTGTAGACCATTCCGTAACCCGAATAACCGAAAGTGTAAGCTGGCCGCTGGGGGATCGTAACGCTGCTCACCGCTGAGAAGCTTGCCGGAGCGTTCTCCACGAGGATCTCGTTCTGGAAATTGTGATTCATCGCGACGTTCTCGTAGTTGAGCGTCACAGTGCCGGTCGGCGTGCTTATCGAAGTCAGATTCGTGCTGTTGTAAGCATCGTAATGGAACTGGATCACACGGCCCAGCGTGTCCACGATGTAGTTGATCGCCATCGGAGGAAAGTTCGTTTCCCACTTATAAGCTACCTGGATGTAGTTGCCGTTCGTATCCGTGATCTGAGTAGGCAGCAACCGGTTATTGACTCTGCCAAAGGTCATCGTCGTCCCGTCGTTCGAGTACAGGGTCCCGCCGAGCACGTTGCCGGCATATGTAATGTGACTCCCGTCTGTTGTTTGAAGCGTGTTGTTGCCCGCCTCAGTACCTACCCCGAGGTTGTGCCGGGTACCGTTCGCATCTATGAGCATGTACTTGTAGCCGAACCCGATCCCATCATAATACGAGTAGTCGTAGACGGTGATTCTGCCGAACCCAAGCGAGAACCCGGGACTGGGCCAGCTTTGAATGGGGTCAAATGCATAGATTTGATTATTCCCACTCCAATAGCTGCCCCAAACGTTGCTGTTGTAGTACAGCATCAAGCTGGTTGCCAGTCCTCGGCCCCCGAGGCTTACAATCGGCAACGGCAGCTCAAAGTTGGTTTGCGGCATCACCGGCCCGAGACGCGTATCCTCAAGCGCTGCGAACGGCGGGGTCCCTATC
>JBASRM010000024.1:0-6960 GCA_049273835.1 Blastocatellia bacterium
CCCGTGCCCCTCGAGAGTTTCCACGTTCGTAATGATGCAGGCCGACTGCTGCCTGTATCAGCATTTGATAAAACAGTTTCGTGTCGCCCGAAGAGCGAAGCCAAACTTCTTCCCAGACCTCATGAGCGTCGAAGTAGCGGCCTGAATTGAAGTCATCTATACCTTCCAGGTATTGAGGAGAATACATTCCAGTATTCTGATCAGACGCCGTACGCGCGCCGGTTTCATCTTCATCAGTCGCGGATACGTAGTTCTCTGTCAGCTCAACTGTGTCGTTTCTTGTATCGAGCATTTCAACAACCAGCTTGAACGGTCCTGCTTGAATCTCATCTCCGTCATTCAACTCGACCCACGAGACGCGCTCGCCGTTGGCGAGTGTTCCGTTCTCACTTCCCTGATCAACCACAAACAGCTTGCCATTATTCTTTTCGACGTAGAAGTGTTCGCGCGAAACCGTTGGATGACTAAGGACACAGTCGCAGGAATGGCTTCGCCCAAACGTGACCTTGTCCTTGTCGATCAAGACTGTCTGGCCGGTGCGCGGTCCTGAATCAAATCTTAAAGAAGCCATCGTCTGGAAGTGCGCGGCCCAAAGAGTATTCAGATCGAAACTTACTTGAATGCGCGGATTTCCTGCATCAACCCTATGCCACTTGATCACAACTATCTTTCGAGGTCTGATCGAAACTCATTCCGTGTGGCGTCAGCAAGCGGTGTCTGAAGTCCTCCATTCCAAATCCGCAGTATCGGCAAGTCTTCGTCGCTGGTATCACCTTACCGGGATTGCACAGACCCATCGGGTTGAAGACATCTTTTACCGCGAGCATACGTTGCATATCTTCCTCTGAGAAGATGAGACGCATCGATTCGATCTTGTCCATCCCAACGCCGTGCTCGCCGGTGATCGAACCGCCAACGCCAACGCACAGTTCCATGATCTCTTTCGACGCGGCCTTCACGCGACGCACCTGGTCAGGATCCCGTCCGTCGAAGCTGATGTTCGGATGAAGGTTCCCATCTCCGGCGTGAAAGACATTGGCGACTGTCAGGCGGTAACGTTCGGCAATTCGATAGATCTCGTCGAGCACTTCCGGCAATCGCGACCGGGGGATGACTGCGTCCTGCACCATCAAGTCGGCCTTGATCCGACCCATCGCTCCAAAGGCGCGCTTGCGAGCCGCCCATAGCCGGTCCCGCTCCGCCGCATCCTTAGCGACGCGTACCGCGCGTGCGTTGTTTCGCTGACAAATCTCAACCACGCGGGCCGCCGTCTGGTCAAGCCCGGCTTCCAAGCCATCGACTTCTATGATTAATAATGCGGCTACGTCAGTCGGGAAGCCGCCGGCGAAGATAGAATTCTCGATCGCCTGGATCGTCGCCTGGTCGATCATCTCGAGCGCGGCCGGAAGGATCCCCGCGGCAATGATCTCCGACACGGTTCGGCTCGCCCCGGTTACTGTCATAAATTCTCCAAGAAGCGTTTTAACCATTTGCGGCAGGCGCGTCAGCTTGAGTGTAGCTTTGGTCGCGATTCCGAAGGTCCCTTCCGAGCCGACGAAGACCCCAAGCAGATCGTACCCGGGCGCATCAATCCCGCCTCCGCCCAGCGTGGCAGTCTCACCGGATGGTAAAACGACCTCCAGCGCAAGCACATGGTTGACTGTCATCCCATACTTTAAACAGTGTGGCCCTCCTGAGTTCTCGGCGACGTTGCCTCCGATCGTGCAAGCCATCTGACTCGACGGATCAGGCGCGTAGTGATAGCCGTGCGCTGCCGTGGCCTGGGAAAGATGCAGGTTAATCACGCCGGTCTCGACAACCGCAACGCGGTTTTCATAATCGATCTTGAGAATTCTGTTAAGCCGGGCCAGCTCGAAGATAACCGCTCCCTGGAGCGACAACGCTCCGCCCGAAAGCCCCGTGCCGGCACCTCGCGGTGTGAACGGGATTTTGGAATCGGCGAGAACCCGCACGGCAGCCGCTACTTCTTCAGCGGTACCCGGAATGACAACGGCGGAAGGAAGGTGCTTGTGAATCGTAAGGGCGTCAGCTTCATAGACCAGCAACTCGTCGCGCTCGGTAAGAACGTTCCTGTCTCCAATCGCGGCCTTGAGCTCTTTAACAACCGTTTGCGGAAGAGGATGTGGTTGTTCTCTTTCCATAGCCGACGCGCCACTGACCTGGAAATCTCTTGCTGACACGAAAGGGGCGGCGGGCCGCCCCGGAATGTTGAATCAGTACTTCGGCACAGTAGGATCGACATCATCGGACCATCGTAAGATCCCACCGACCAGATTCTTCACCTTGCGGTATCCTGCATGTTTCATAAGATCAACCACCTGCCCGCTACGGACGCCGCTTCTGCAGTGCACGATGATTTCATCCGCCGTGGATAGTTCGTGCAGCCGCTCCGGGACGGTTGCCTTCGGGATCAGCGTTGAGCCAGGTATCCGGCATATCGCGTACTCTTCGGGCTCGCGTACGTCAACAAGCACGAAGTCATCGCCTCGATCCATCTTGGCTTTTAGTTCCGCGGGAGTGATCTCAAAATCCGCCCCGACCGCAATCTCAGGTTGATGTGTTACTCCGCAAAACTCGTTGTAGTCGATCAGTTCGTGAATCGTTGGATTTACTCCGCAGATAGGGCAGTCGGGATTCTTCCTCAGCTTAAGCTCGCGGAACTTCATTTTTAGCGCATCGAATAACAGAAGCCGCCCGATCAGCGATTCGCCTCTGCCCAGTATGAGCTTCACCGTTTCGATCGCTTGAATCACGCCGATGATGCCCGGCAAAACTCCGAGGACACCGCCTTCAGCGCAGCTCGGAACGAGCCCGGGCGGCGGAGGCTCAGGATAAAGACAGCGGTAGCACGGCCCTTCCTTGGCATAGAACACAGTCGCCTGGCCCTCAAACCGAAAGATCGAGCCGTAAACATTCGGCTTGCCGGTAAGCACGCAGGCGTCATTGACCAGATAACGGGTCGGGAAGTTGTCGGTCCCGTCTACGACGATGTCGTAATCGGCCAACACTTCCAGTGCATTCTCCGAGGTGAGCGCAATTTCATGCTTGTCCACCTGAACGTAAGGATTGATTTCGGCAATTCGCTCTTTTGCGGAATCCAGTTTCGGGCGGCCGACATTAGAAGTCGAGTGAATGATTTGGCGTTGCAGGTTTGTAAAATCAACTACATCGAAGTCGACGATTCCGAGCCGGCCGACTCCCGCCGCGGCCAGATAAAGCGCCAGCGGCGATCCGAGTCCGCCGGCGCCGATGCACAACACCTTCGCGGCCTTGAGCTTCTTCTGTCCCTCGAGAGCGACCTCAGGCATGATCAAGTGCCGGCTGTACCGGAGGATCTCGTCACGGTCCAGGTCAACAGCGCGCGCTGCTTCGTCTTCTATAACCGCAGCGCCGCCGGCGATTGACGGCACTATACTCACTGCGTCACCATCCCTGACCGGCGTAGCACCTTTCTCGGCGTACCGAATGTCTTCGTCGTTCACATAGATGTTAACGAAGTGCCGCAATTGACCATCGTCGCCATAAAGATGTTTCTTCAAGTCAGGGAACTTGCTCGTCAACGCATCGAGCGCCTCGGCTACCGTGCCGGCCTCGACCGAGACTGAATCGCCGCCCGCGGCGTAATTCCGCAGCGCAGTCGGGATCAAAATATTCACAGCCATAGGGGTCTCCTTCTCGTCTTAATGCCAGTCTCTCCATAAATCTGATTGTAGAGTTGAGGCGTGGAAAAGCAAGGTGGTCAAGCGGCTCGGTCTTCGCGAAGGCCTGTACGGGCGTCCCTCCGGAGGCGCACTTTCGTCGCGGAAGGCCTTCCGTTGCGAGAGGGCGTTCACCGAGGGGCGCCCGTACGGGCTGGATTACTGCGCTTCTTCGATCAATACCTCTTCCTGCTCGAACCTTGTGTAATCGGGTTTGGTGAACGAGTTTAGAGCGGTGGCCTTCCCTCGCTCGATCGCGACGATGATGTAAGACTCGCCCGGCCAGCACGAATGATCCAGGTCGTAGACAGACGGCGCAGCCGGATGATCGGGATGGGAATGATAGTAACCAATGATGCCGAGCCCGCGATCTCGCGCGTACTGATCAGCTCGCTTGTATTGCTCAGGGGTGATCAGGTAACGAGTTTCTCTAGACTCCTGCCGTTCGTTCTCAGCCGGGTACGCTTCCGCGAGAACGTTTCTCTCACTCTCCCGTTTACCTAGCAAAAACCCACAGCACTCTTGCGGGTAGGTTTGCTCGCCGTGTTGTCTTATTTGAGCGAGGTGCGCCGGCTTAACTTTAATTGCCAATTCGATTGATCCCTTTGTTAAAGAGTCACGGCATTGGCTGGCTTCACGGTAATCACGTGAGTCCCCGCGTCGAAGCCATCCAGAAGCGCGTTATGATGTGCAATTATCTGAGCAGCCGTAAGAAGTTTGTTGTCGATTGTCGTGTGTGCGTCGCTCACTAGAGTTACATCGTAGCCCATGGTAACCGCGCGGCGAGAAGTCGTGTCCACGCAGTATTCAGTCATGCAGCCTGCGACCACCAGGTGCTTGATGCCCCGGGCTTCGAGTTCGGTCTGGAGCATAGTCTCAAAGAAGGAATCGGACGCCCGTTTGCGGACGATAAGGTCTTCCTGATGAGGCTTGATGTCGGGATGGATCTCCCATCCGGGCGAGCCTGCTTCGAGAGGATGACCGTCTTCACCGTCGTGCTGAACATAGATGATAGGTGTGTTCGCCGCCCGGGCCCTCGCGAGGAGTTGGTTGATGTTATCCAGCACCTTGCGACCATGGTGGGCGCGAAAGCCATCGATGATGCCGACTTGAACATCGATGATTAGCAGTGCGGTGTCTCTATTCAAAAAAGCCTATTCCTCATCCCAGAACCGTTCGCTCAGGTACTTGTCTCCGGCATCCGGGAATACAGTCACTATTACGCCTGATTCGATCTTCTCGGCGACCCTTAGCGCACAGGCAAGCGCCGCCCCGGATGAAACTCCAACCAGCAGCCCTTCAAGCTTGCCGAGGCTTCGGGTGAGCTTGTGCGCTTCCTCGGTGCGGATCTCGTGGTTCTCATCCGCGATGCCCGGATCGTAGATACCCGGAACGATCGCCGATTCCATGTGTTTCAGTCCTTCCAGGCCGTGAAAGGGTGAGTCCGGCTGAAACGATATCGCTTTTATCTGGGGGTTGAGCTCTTTTAAACGCCGCGTGGTACCTACAAAAGTACCGCTCGTCCCCAGGCCAGCGATAAAGTGCGTGATGCGCCCGGCGGTCTGCTGCCAGATCTCAAGCGCGGTGGTCTCGTAATGAGCTTGCCAGTTAGATGGGTTGTTGTATTGATCGGGATAAAAGTAAATATCAGGATTCTCTCTGTGCAAACGCCGGGCTTCGCGTATCGCCCCGTCCGAGCCCTCGAGCGGACTGGTCAAGACAAGGTCCGCACCATAGCTTCGTAGGATTCGCTTCCGTTCCTCGCTGGCATTCTGAGGCAGTGCCAGCCTCACCTTGTAGCCGCGCGCGGCGCCGATCCAGGCATAGGCTATCCCGGTGTTTCCCGAGGTCGCGTCTAGAATCATCTTTTCCGAAGTCAGTTTTCCCGAGCGCTCTCCATCCAGAATCATATTGAGCGCGGGACGGTCCTTGACGGAGCCGCCCGGATTAAACCACTCGGCTTTGGCGTAGATTTCCACGTTGCTCGATGAGGCGGTGATTTTACGAAGCTTGAGCAAGGGAGTGTTGCCGACAAGCTCCCATGCCTCCATTGGTGCGTGCGCTTGCCTCAGTATGGCGTCGCCCAGGCTGGTGCTCGATTTCGGGTTCATAATGTCTCTGAGTCTTGCTTCTTTGATCTTTGGTTCTTTACGTTTTCGGGTCTTCCGGGTCCTCGCGTTTTTGGTCTTTTGCGTCTTTGGGGCTTGCGACATCCCTCTGATTCGACGATAGCATTATGCCGGAAGGCGCGTAGCGGGCGAAAGCAGGTAGCCCATGGCAAGTCCGCCCAGCCCTGGAACGTGCGACGCGACGTCCGTCTATGCGAGCTGGCGAGTGACTTGTCACGAAACGCGATGTTAAGATTCTCACCGCTGGCAATCAACGACCGACGCCATTATCATTCGAGGAATCATGGATTATTCAGAGAACATACTTGGCCTCATTGGAAGGACCCCTCTTGTGAAGCTGAACAAGCTCACTAAGGGCATTCAAGCGCTCGTTCTGGCGAAAATGGAGTCTCTCAACCCTGGAGGCTCGGTTAAAGACCGAATCGGCATATCGATGATCGACGCCGCCCAACGCGACGGCCGGCTCAAGCCCGGCGGCACACTAGTCGAAGCGACCAGCGGCAACACCGGTATCGGAGTCGCCCTTGTGTGCTCAGTAAGAGGCTATAAGGCTGTGTTCGTTATGACCGACAAATGCTCGGTCGAAAAAGTCCGCTATCTGAAAGCGCTCGGCGCCGATGTAGTCGTCGTCCCGGTTGCGGCTAAGCCTGACTCTCCCGATCACTATGTGAACACCGCTCGTCGGATAGCGCAGGAGACTCCCAATTCCCTTTTTGTTTTCCAGTATGGAAACCCCGCGAACCCTGAAGCCCACTACCGCACGACAGGACCCGAGCTTTGGGAACAAACTGAAGGCAGGCTCACTCACTTTGTATCGGGTGTCGGCACTGGCGGAACTATCAGCGGAGCAGGCCGCTATCTAAAAGAGAAGAACCCCAAAATCCAAGTGATCGGCGCCGATCCGTATGGCTCGGTGTTCAAGACCTACAAAGAAACCGGTAAGCTCATGCAGGCCACACCGTACCTCGTCGAAGGTATTGGCCAGGAAATAATCCCCGAGAACGTCCATTTCAAATACATCGACCAGATTATCAACGTCACCGACAAGGACTCCTTTCAGATGGCGCGCAGGCTCGGCCGCGAAGAGGGAATCTTTTGCGGAGGCTCGACCG